>JAGAES010000075.1 GCA_017613055.1 Lachnospiraceae bacterium
AACTCCTGGCTGACCGGTACCGCCGCATGGAATATGGTTGCCATCTCGCAGTACATCCTCGGTATCATGCCCGATTTCGACGGTCTGAAGGTGGATCCTTCCATCCCGGCTGAGTGGGATGGCTTCAAGGCGGTAAGACAGTTCCGCGGCGCAACCTACAACATCACCGTTAAGAATCCGAATCATGTATGTAAGGGCGTTAAGTCCCTCACGGTTGACGGTCAGGCGGTAGCCGGAAATGTGATTCCGGTACTCGGCGCAGGCGTACACGAAGTGGTTGTAACGCTCGGCTAATTGAAATCCAAAACACACGAAAAGCCCCCGGACGAATCAATCGTCCGGGGGCTTTCTTTACGATATTGTTTATCTGACTTTCTTATAGTAAGTGACTGCTTCATTATCGTTATCATAATCGAAATAGAAGCGCGCCAGCGAGCCGTCCTTTAACAGCGTGTAAACATATTCGGCATCGGATGTGTACTCGTTTTCGTAAGTATATCCGACCATCCACTTCTCGCCGTCATCCGCAAGCCCCTGCCAGTACAGGAACCGCACATCAAATGTTTCAGTCTGCGGGTCCGGAACAACATCCTCAACCGTAACCGTACAGTCATCATGGAATGTTATGTAGCTGACGGCACCGTAATCCGATGCGGACCACTTCTGTCCGTCCTTCTCTCCGCCCGTGAGCTCCCATTTGCCGTTCAAAGCATCCAGAACATCGTCCGGAACTTCGTAACGGAACGGGTAGTCCTGGAACCAGTCCAGATAATCCGGGAACAGAAGGTTATATGAGGAAACGACTTCGTCGTCACATTCCATCACCCACGCGAGGTCGAACCCGTCGTCGTATTCGATTTTCCAGCTTCCTAAACCCGCATAATAATCGTAGAGTTCATCGAAATCATCTTCGGTGCACTCTGTATCGTCGATATAGTAATTGATGCTTCCGTCGCTGTTTTCCTGCATCGTGAGAACAATTACCTGTTCAAAACCCAGTTCTTTCAGCTCGTAGACGCTGAGAATCGTCGTTCCCATTCCCATGTATCCGGATACCACGATACTCTGGCCCTCGAGATAATCGCAGCCGCCGTATGCGCCGAATGTACCGATTTCTCTTACCTTCGTTCCGTCATACATACAGATATGAACCGCACTTGCATGATAATCTCCGTCCGTCCACCAGAGTTCCGGCGTATAATCGCCGTTCAGGAGAAGAAGACCGAAGCGGAATTCCTCCTGCTCATCCGCGCTCATTCCATCAAACTTATCGTCGATGTACCCGGCAAATGCAAGGAGCGCGATGTTCGGATAATCATAAACAAATTCGTCCGTACTCGGGACAACGGTCGGCGTGGGCGTAGGCGTATTCGGGATCACGGTCGGAATCGGGGTCGGATAGTCCGTCGGGTCCGGTCCGTCTGTCGGCGTGGGCGTTTCCGAAATATCTCCGGTAGGCGTAATGCTCGCGGAATGGCCCTTTGTATCACGGGTCTTTCCCTTCTTCTCCGAAGAATCATCCTTGTCTCCGCATGCCGAAAGGAGCATCAGCAGCAGCGCGAAAACGAGCAACAAAACAACTCTTTTCTTCATAACCTGTTTCCTCCTCATTTATTCCGGCTCAAGTCCGTCTTTGCTGTATCTTCCGGATGCGTTCCAGAGTTCCCATCCGGCTTCGTATCCGGCTTCATACGTAGCTTCAATCTGTGCACGTACCTCCGCTCCGCCGTAATCGATGTGGCCGCTTACCCAGCTTGCGGTAAATGCCTGAAGCCACGGCCTTACCTGCGCACACCTTCCCTTCGCGACATTGACTGCAAGAATCTTCTTCGAGTCTAACATGGCCTTGTATATCAATGCATGCGGATCGGCATCCGGAACGGGGATGTTGTAGTATCCGCGCGAATAGTGCGACGGGTATACCATCGGGCAGATGTAATCCAGATAGCTGGCCATTTCCGCATAATTCTGTCCTACGGCCGAGGCATCGACGGAGCTGCTCATTACAACGCCGAATACGTCGACGGAAACGAATACGCCGAGCGGCTTTAAGTTCTCGCAGGCGTACTTGACGAAACCGGTAATCGCAGCTTCCTTGTTCTCATCCGTCATCTCCGCGCCGAAATCCGCGTCCTTCACCTTAACGTCCGTCGAGAAACGGCAGTAGTCGAAGTTTACTTCGTCAAATCCGAGTCCGGCGCATACTCTTCCGACCTCGGTCAGGTATTCCCATACCTCTTTATTGAACGGATTCATCCAGGTGTATCCGTTGCTGTCCTTCATCAGCGTTCCGTCCTTCATGTGGACGCCGAAGCTCTCGTTACTCCGGACGCTCCGGATATCACGGAAGCACACGACGCGCGCAATCAGATAGACGTTATGCTCTTTAAGGATCCGCATTCTCTCGCGGAAATGGTCAAGCATCGGAGCCGTATTCGTCATGCTGTTCAAAAGCTCCGAATCCGTGCTGACGGTGATGAAACCGTCATCGTTCTTGATATCGACCACGATTGCGTTGAGCTCGGTAGTGTCGAGAAGATCCAGAAGATAATCCCAGTTCTTGTTCATGGTATCATAGGTGATATACATCCCCTTAACCACGCGCCGTTCCCGGTTATCCTCGAAATCCTCCATCCATTTGTCGTCTTCCGAAAGACCTTCCGCGTACCGGTCCAGATTCAGCCCGTACGGGGATACGTCCGTCCGCTCGACAACCTGAATCGGTACCTCCGTCGGCGTTGCGCCGCCCGGTTTGACCGCATACTCGGTCACGTTGTTTCCGACGTTCTTCTTGTAATAAGCAAAGCCCGATGCCGTACACAGAAGAAGCGCGAGAATCGCCGCAATCAGCTGTTTCTGCCGGATTGCGCGCCGCGTCCCGGAACGGTATCTGGTATTCGCTCTGTTTCCGTATCTGTTCCCAGTCATAACCGGTCTCCTTCTTACTCCGTTGCTTCCGCCCCGGCTTCGGCCTCTTCGGCCTCTTTCATCATCGCATTTACTTCGAACTCGTCTTTGTGCACGCGGTTATAAACCGAAATCATAATCCATCCGAGCACGGCTACCGCCACGAATCCGAACATTCCCGTGAACAGAAAGCCTCTCCCGAGGTCTCCGCCTATGAAAGCACCGGCAAATGTCATCCCGATTGATGCAATCTCCAGCACCACAATCAGAATCGCTATCACTCTGGTATACTTAGTCGTCAGCATTTCCTTTTCCTTCCCCACGTAAGAACGCGAGCCATTCCTTTATCTTCTTCTCATAGCCGAGGTCTCCCGGCTCGTAAAACTTCGTTCCCTCATACTCCTCCGGCAGGTATCTCTGCGTGCTGAAGTGATTCGGAAACAGGTGCGCGTATTCATATCCGATACCGCGTCCGAGCTTGCCTGCGCCGCCGTAGTGCGCATCCTGCAGGTACGGAGGAATGGCGGGCGTCTTCTCGTTCTTCACGGCGTCCATCGCCTTGCAGATAGCCTCAACCGAAGCGTTGCTCTTCGGCGCGCAAGCCACATATGCGGCCGCCTGCGCGAGAATAATCTGCGACTCCGGCATCCCGATCCGCTCTACCGCCTGCGCCGCCGCAACCGCAACCTGCAGTGCCTGCGGGTCGGCATTTCCGACATCCTCAGCCGCGCAGATCATGATTCTTCTTGCGACAAATGTGACTTCCTCCCCGGCATAAAGCATCCGCGCCAGGTAATAAACCGCCGCGTCGGGGTCGGACCCGCGCATGCTCTTGATAAAAGCGGAAATCGTATCGTAATGATTGTCTCCGGTCTTGTCATACCGGATGGCACGTTTCTGAATGCATTCCTGCGCGACCGCGAGGTCAATCCTGGTCACCCCGTCCGCCCCCGGTGCCGTCGTAAGCACGCCGAGCTCCAGTGCGTTCAGGGCTTTTCTTGCGTCGCCGTTCGCGACATCCGCAATAAAGTCAAGCGCCTCGTCGGTAATCTCCGCGTTATAAAGCCCGAGCCCTTTCTCCGTATCGGTCATGGCCCGTCTTAAAAGCCCCGTAATCTCTTCCGCGGTCAGCGGATGCAGTTCGAAAATGATGGACCTTGAAATCAAGGCGCCGTTCACCTCGAAATACGGGTTCTCAGTCGTCGCTCCGACCAGAATCACCGTTCCGTCTTCCACATACGGAAGCAGATAGTCCTGCTGGCTCTTATTAAACCGGTGTATCTCATCTATAAACAGAATCGTCCGCCGTCCGTTCATGCCGAGAAGCTGCTTCGCTTCTTCGACGACGTCCTCCATATCCTTCTTGCCGGCCGACGTCGCGTTAATCTGCCGGAATTCACCCTTCGTCGTGTTGGCAATCACCCTTGCAAGCGTTGTCTTGCCGGTCCCGGGCGGTCCGTAGAAGATAACCGACCTCAGCTGGTCCGCGGAAATTGCCCGGTATAAAAGCTTATCCTTACCGATGATATGCGACTGCCCGACAACCTCATCGAGCGTCTCCGGCCGCATCCTCGACGCAAGCGGTGCCTGTTTCTTCGACGCATTCTCATGCATATACTGAAATAAATCCATAGAGTCCGCGCCTTTCTGTCAAGTGTTTGTCATTTTCCGGAAAATGTGATATAGTCTCTTCGGCGGACCTAAGTCCGCGAAAGGAGATTCCTTATGTACCTTCCGTCCGATCCGGCCGTTCTTCTCTCCGTCGTCAACACGAAGCTCCGGGATTTCTACGAGAGCCTCGACGAGCTGTGCGACGCGGAAGACCTGAACGAAACGGAACTGATTGAAAAACTCGCCGAAGCGGGTTACGCTTATGACCGGGAGCAGAACCGTTTTCATTGATTCCTCCCGTGCACATACACAATTATTATAGCACGAATTCCGTTCCATTACAACACTATTACGGAGCGCCTCCGGCTGCTCCCGAAAGGACCGAAACCTTGCAGACTCCGATTCTTTTCCTGAAGGAAGGCGGACAGGGCGAAATCGTCGAGAAACGTTCCCGTTTCATTGCGACGCTTTGTCCCGTGACAACCGAAGAGGAAGCCCAGGCTTTCATCGAATCGATGAAGAAGCGCTACTGGGATGCCCGCCACAACTGCTCCGCCTACGTCCTCGGGGACAATGCGGAAACAACCCGCTGCAGCGATGACGGAGAGCCCCCGCATACGGCCGGAAGACCGATGCTTGACGCTCTTCTTGCTTCCGGCGTTCGGAATGCCTGCGTTGTCGTGACGCGTTATTTCGGCGGGATTCTTCTCGGGACGGGCGGTCTGGTCCGCGCCTACCGGGACGCCGTGAACGAAGGGCTTAAAGCCTGCCGGATTTCGGAGAAACGGACCGGCGTTCCCGTTACGCTTACAACCGATTACACCGGAATCGGAAAGATTCTGTTCCTTGCGGGGGCAGGCTCCTACCCGATTCTTTCATCCGATTACGCGGAGCAGGTTACCGTTTCTTTACTGATACCTCCCGAAGAGCTGTCCTCATTTACCGCGGACGTAAAGGACGCGACCGCGGGCAAGGCGGAGTGCGTCACCGGCGATCCGGTATCCTATGCAATGACGGACGGATCATGCGAAATCCTCTGAACTGTTTCGAAAATGTTACATATCTTGTGGTTCGCGCGCGAAAACTTAACAAAATGTAATATCCCCGACAGTTTACAAACCACGGCGGAATATGGTATATTATTGGAAGATGGGGCAGAATGCCGGAAACTTTGAAAAGGAAGTATTACATTTTCCCATGATGAATTTCAGCCATTATAATATTATCAAGATGCAGAAAGAGGCACGTTCGCTTCCGGCGAAGATCCGGTCGCTCGTGTTTGTCTTTCTGCTTCGTGTTTTTGTCGTACTGATTGCCATGTGCGTCATCGTCGGCTCCTACTCGATGTACGGCGGATTTCTCGGGATCATCTCGAAGGCTCCCGACATCGAAGGCGTTTTTGAAAGCAACAAGGATTTTGAGAAGTATTCCACTTTCATCTTCTATGCCGACGGCGAGAAGATGGACCGTGAGCTTTCATCCGCAGGAGCGAACCGTATCAAGGCCGACATCAGCACGATTCCCGAAGGCGTAAGGAACTGCTTCGTCGCCATGGAGGACGAACGTTTCTACGAGCACTCCGGCATTGACGTGCGCGGTATCTTCCGCGCCTCCTACTCCGTTCTTAAGGAACGCAGCCTGGATTACGGCGCGAGCACCATCACGCAGCAGCTGTTAAAGAACCTCGTGTTCGGCGGCGGTAAGGAAAACTCCCCGATTGACAAGGTCGTACGAAAGGTGCAGGAGCAGTATCTGGCCGTGCAGCTTGAGTACCGCCTCGACAAGGACACGATTCTTGAATACTATCTGAATTCCATCAACCTCGGAAACGGCGCCTACGGAATCGAGAAGGCCGCGCAGGTTTATTTCGGAAAGACCGCATCCGAACTGACGATTTCCGAAGCTGCCGTACTGGCTCCGATTGCGTGGTCTCCGACGCTTGCCAACCCGCTGAAGGACCAGGACAAGAACTCGAGACGCCGCAAGGACTGTCTCAAGAACCTTTACGAGAACGGCTTCTGCACCGAGGAGGAATACCTCGTCGCGCTTGCGGATTCCGAGGACGTCTATCTCCGTATCCAGGAGCAGAACCAGGCAAAACTTGACTCCACCAACACGTACAATTCTTATTTTGTGGACGCGCTGATTACCCAGGTCATTGAAGACCTGAAGGCGGCCGGTTATTCCTCGAACGAGGCCTACGATCTGCTGTACAGCGGCGGACTGCAGATTTATTCCACGCAGGACAGGGAAATCCAGGCCATCATGGATTCCTACTTTACGGACGAGGCGAATTTCCCGGCGGTCGGCAAGGGTTCCTATTACCAGCTTTCCGAGCGGTATGCGCTTTCGCTTGTCAGCAAGAGCGGGATCGCCGCCCACTACCATCTGAAGGATTTCCTCGATTACTATAAGGATTACAAAGACACCAAGAAGATTTATTATCACGAAAAAGGCAAAGGCACGACCGGAATCAGCAGCTACACGTTAGACAGGGATGACCTCGAGGCGAAACTCGACGATTTCATCGAAGCGATGAAGCAGGCTTTCCGGATTGCGCATCCCGGCGAAGAGTTCAACGTACAGGAATCCCGTCAGATTTCCCTGCAGCCGCAGTGTGCCATGGTTATCATGAACCCGGCGACCGGCGAGGTCGTTGCCCAGTACGGCGGCCGCGGCGAGAAAGTCGGAAACCGCGTGCTTGACCGTGCCAGCGGAACCTACCGTCAGGCCGGTTCCACCTTCAAGGTTGTGGCTTCCTTCCTGCCGGCGCTCGACTCTGCAGGCTGCACGCTTGCGACCGTATTCGACGATTCCTATTACGTATATCCCGGCACCGTCAACACGACGGTAGACAACTGGTACAGCGACGAGTTTCGCGGTCTCCAGCCGATTCGTGCCGGAATCTACAACTCGCTGAACATCGTAGCCGTACGGTGTATCGAAAAGGTCGGCCCGCGTACTTCCGTTGAGTATCTGCAGAAGCTCGGCTTCAAAAAGATTGTTACCGACAGCAAGTCGAAGAACGATTACAACTATTCGATTGCGCTCGGCGGTCTGACCGTCGGCTGTTCGGTTCTTGAGATGACGGCAGCTTATTCCGCCATTGCCAACAAGGGCGTCTATGTGGAGCCCCGTTACTATACGCACATCAAGGATCACGACGGACACCTGCTTTTAAGCAACGACATGCATTACACGCAGGTTATGAAGACTTCCACCGCGTACCTGCTGACCAGTGCGATGATTGATACGACGACTATGGGTACCGGTACAAAATGCCGCTTCCAGGATCTGAGGATTCCGGTGGCCGGCAAGACCGGTACGGCACATGACAACGTGGACCTCTGGTTCGTCGGATTCACCCCTTACTACTGCGCCGCCATCTGGAGCGGTTACGACGATAACCTGCCGCAGACGGACAACAATTATTACCGTGTCATGTGGCGGAATGTCATGGAAAACGTCCACAAGCGGAAAGGCTGCGAGGTGAAAAACTTTGAACGCCCGAGCTCCATTGTGTCCGCCACGATTTGTACGAAGTGCGGCAAACTCGCCATTGCGGGTGTCTGCGACAAGACCGAGGGCGAAAGCTGCATGAAGACCGAAATCTTCGCGAAGGGCACCGTTCCTTACGAATACTGCGACTGCCATGAGAAAGTTAAGATTTGTACGGACTCCGGCTGCCGCGCAACGGAATACTGTCCGCATACAACGGAACGCGTATACCTGATTAAGACGGAAACCGAGCTCTCGAAGGAACACGGCGGTACTTTGGACACGAAATACATTATGACGCCGGAAGAGGATAAGGACTGTCCGCTTCATACGGAGGCCCCCACGCCGAGCCCGACGCCGGACGTAACGCCGCCGCCGCCCGGCGATCACTAGATCTGATTACGGAGACATAAGATGGGAAAGATACCTTCCAATTGCGAATACTGCATGTTCTATGAATATGACGAGGAAGAAGAATGCTATATCTGCACGAAAGATCTGGACGAAGACGAGATGGCGCATTTCCTCGCCGGACACCATTTTGAATGTCCTTTCTTCCAGTACGGAAACGAATACACAATCGTGAAAAAGCAGATGTAATTTTCCGTTGCTTTTTACTTACATATGTGCTATTCTCTATAGAAAAAGAGACGGGCAACCGGCCCGTCATTGAAATTGTTGGTTTTCTATCCTCTTTATATTACGCGCGGGGAGCAGCCATCAAAGAGTTTCATAAGAAGCTTTTTGGTGGCTGCTTCCCTTTGCGTATGTCACTGTCACAGATAATCTTCGTCCTCGGTGTCTTTCGGTTCGGAGGATTCTTTCTTATCGGCTTTATCGTCCTTCCCGCTCTCTTCGCTTTTATCTGCATCAGACTCCGTCACCGTGTCCTCTTCGTCTTCGCAGACAAGGAACGGTTTCTTCGCCGGTCCGAACAAAAGATACAGAAACATCGGATAAAGCGCGGCAAGCATCCGCATTGCCGAAGGGTAATCGGGAATATACACGGCCATCGACGCGTAAACAGAACAAAGCGCAACCAGCACGTCCGCACGCATACGGTCGTTGTGATCTCCCTTCTTCCGGTCAACTTCAAACTCCCCGAGCAAAAGGAACAGAACGCATATCAGCGACGCAATCTGCAGCAGGAAATAAACGGTCATGATCACATTTGTTTCAGAGAAAACCTCATAAGGAACGAGAATACGCCCGAAGGTATACAGGTAATCGAGAAGATAATAGGAAACGTGTCCGCCGTAGTTCTCTCCGGGGAAAGCCTTCACAAACCCCGTCGCGCCGGAGAAACTTTCCGGGCGGATGTCAAGCAGGAACACCATCGCGCCGGTTTCATACAGAATGCAGAATAATGCAAGCATCCCGAGACACACTAAAATGCCGAGACGGCTGTTCCGTTCCCACGCGCGGACGCCGAGATAGATCGGAATTGCAATCAGCAGATACGGAGAAATCAGAAACGCCGCGAGCACATAAACCGCTCCCGCGAGCACATAGCGTAGCGGTCCGCGGAGGCGTAACGCCGCAACGAGAAGAATCGCGAAGAGAACTGTCAGCAGTTCTTTGCACGGATACATCAAAAGGAGTGAATCGATGATAAATGCCAGCGCGAAGACGCGGTATCCTTTCTGATTCTCAATCGGAATCAGGGATACGGCCGCAAGATAAAGGATTGAGAACAGCACCATGCCGCCGATCAGAAATGCATGGTATCCGATTTCCTTGCCGGTAATGTCAAACAGCCGGTCGCGGATCGTCCCGTACGTATCGGCAAGGTTCCCGAACAAACCGGTTTTCCAGATGGCAAGGGACCGGTGACAGAAAAGGACTATTACCGCGTTGCTCACAAGTTTGATTAACGCGGCAACGTATATGATTCGGTTTTTCTTAAAGTAATTCATCTTCCTCCGAAATGCCGGCAGATCCGGCCGCTTTTCTATTGTACTCAATTCGGGCTTTTTTGTAAAGACAGACAAAAATCTCTTTCGCTTTTTGCCGACTTCGTATATACTGAATGTAATCGGTTTTCTATCCTAATTATGGGAGGACAAGATGAAACTCAATTACAAAAGGACCATCCTGATAGGTTTCGCATTCATGGCGATTTCTGCTTTCTGGCAGATGTATGACAGCATTATCCCGCTGATTCTGAAGAACACCTTCGAACTCGGCGAAACCTGGACCGGCGTCATCATGGCCGCCGACAACGTGCTCGCGTTGTTTCTTCTTCCGCTGTTCGGCGTGTGGTCCGACCGGACGAACTCAAAACTCGGCCGCCGCTCCCCGTTCATTTACGTCGGAACGATGCTTTCAATCGTGTTTCTGATGCTTCTGACGGTTGCGGACGTGCCCGGAAAGCTTCCGCTTTTCATCGGCATTCTGTTCGTGTTGCTTCTGTCTATGAGCCTGTACCGTTCTCCTGCCGTGGCGCTGATGCCCGATCTTACGCCTCCTCCGCTCCGCAGTAAAGGAAATGCGGTGATTAACCTGATGGGTGCCGTCGGTTTCATTTATGCGCTTGTGATGATTAAGATTCTCGGCGGTGACGCCAAGGAAAGGCCATCTTATGTTCCGCTGTTCGCGGTCATCGGTGCGCTGATGCTTGTAAGTGTCGTCGTTCTTGCGATAACCGTTCATGAGAACCGTCTGCTCGAGAAGGTGAACGAAGAATGCCGGGCTGCCGGCATTTCGATGGATCCGACCCCCGATACTCCTTCATTTACGCCTTCCGGGGAACGCGCTCCGATGCCGAAGCCGGTTGTTCGGAGTCTCATCATGATTCTCCTCTCGGTGGCCTTCTGGTATATCGCATATAACGCTGTAACGACCGCATTCTCCCGTTACGCGACCGAGGTCTGGGACATTGGAAGCGGCTATGCGGACTGCCTGCTGATTGCTTCCGCGGTTGCAGTTGTCAGCTACCTTCCGATTGGCATTCTGTCCGGCATAACCGGCCGAAAGAAGATGATTTTGATTGGCGTCGTAACAATGGCCGTGAGCTATGCAGCACTGTTCTTCTTCACAAAATACCATATCTCCGCGGTGCTTTTCTTCGCATTAATCGGCTTCGGCTGGGCTGCGATTAACGTAAACTCCCTGCCGATGGTCGTCGACATGTGCGAGGCGGAGGACATCGGCCGTTTCACCGGATATTATTATACCTTCTCTATGGCCGCGCAGGTTTTCACGCCGATTGCCTCCGGTGCCCTTTTAGAACATGTCGGCTACCGCACGCTGTTCCCGTATTCCGTTGTATTCATGATTCTCGCATTTATCACTATGCAGTTTGTGCACCACGGCGACAGCAAACCGGTTGAGAAAAAATCCCTGCTCGAACACTTCGACGCGGGAGACTGAGAGATACTTACATAAAAAGCAATAAAAAAGGCGTCAATGTTTCGTTGACGCCTTTTTTGTCAGGTAATAAGGAATCTTCCCGCCGCGCGGCCTTCTCCTTTTTACAATGGAAGCAAGGGGGCTCGAACCCCTGACCTTTCGCGTGTGAGGCGAACGCTCATCCCGGCTGAGCTATGCTTCCGAACACAAGAGTATTGTAATACTCCTGCCGTTATTGTGCAACCGTTATTTGCATTTCGGGGAAAATCTACTTCTCTCTGAGTTCCTGGGCGTTGAAGATAATCGAAGCCACTTTCCATTTGCCGTTAATCTTGACGAACCAGATCGGGTGCTCCACCAGCGTGTCAAACTGCTGCCCTGTATAGGATGCCACGAAACTCTGGTGCATGGTCAGGTCCATATACACGAGAGAATCGTTATAACCGATGTATTCCCGAACCGTCTGTTCCGTATAAACAGGCGGTTTGTTGTGCTTATTGAACCAGGTATTGTCGAGGGAAGAAATAACCCGGTAGTACTGCGAATTATCCGGAAAATAAGACCGCATCTCGGTCGCGCTCTTATCGTTCGAGCAGAACAGGCAGAACTTCGTCAGGAACTCAAAGCCCATCTTCGTCAGCTCGTCATAATCGGACGCGTCGCTGTAATACGGGCAGGTCAGGGAACGGATGGTTCTTTCCTGTCCGTCCACCTCAATCGTCGCCGTTCCTTCTTTCACCTCGGTAATATTGCCGTGCGAATCGTAAAATGCGATGGGAGTCCCTTTCTCTATCGTTACAACGGTGCTTTCCTGAAGCGGAATCAGCCCGTCAAGAACGCCGTTGTATTCCGAATACTGGCTTGTTACGGCGGTCAGGGAGCCGAATGTCGCGACATCCTCTTCCTGCGTCCAGACGTCTTCGCCCTCAAGGCGCTGTCCGTCGACATAACAGGCGGCCTCCACCGGCTTAATCAGTTTCACGGTCTCAAGAAGAATCGGAGTCGGAGTCGGAGTCGGCGTCGGGGTCGAAGTGTTCGCAAGCCTTTCCGCTTCTTCCCTGGCCTTCTCAAATTTCGCGCGCTGTTCCTTCTCTTTGGCGGTTTCCGTCACCTCATAGTATTCCAGTTTCGTCCAAAGAAGCTCGTCGACAATAAGGACGGCAAATGCAAAGACTATGACATAAATCAACAACCCGGTTTTGAATCTGCTGCGTTTCTTTTCTTTCATCCCGTTACCTCACCAGAATCGTTGTCGGAAGGTAACGGTCGCTGATCAGGTTGGACCGGCTCGACACATCCTTACCCTTATACATCATAAGGGCGGAACTTCCGCCGTCCAGATTGGCCGCGTTGACCGCTCCGAAATCAAGGAAAATCTCAATCAGATCCGCATAGGTCGCGCCGAGGGAGTTCGCCTGGCGGCCGTCGATGCACAAAAGCAGAACCGCGCCGTCTTCGCGCTGCCCGATTGCCGTACGGGGATTCAGTCCGCCGCTTGTTCCGGAAATGTTCGCCGGCTGCCCGTTAACAATCAATGCGGGTTTAAAGGTCACCGCATCACGGATACCGATTTCGTCTGCTTTGGCGGTGGACATATTGCCGACTACCAAAACGTTATTCTTATCAAATCCGATCAGAAGGTCCGTGCTTCCGCCGTATACCTTCTTTCCTTCGGAATAAACAAAGCCGAGCGGAATCGTTCCGCTTCCGAGGCCGTTCGGGTCGTCAAACCCGCCCGCGTTGGTCGCGGCAATCGCTCCGTAGCGCTCCATAATCTGGGAAACCTTCTGCCCGGAAGCATTCGGGTCTCCGACATTCTGGCATACCCCGACGAAAACCCTTGACGGGTCCAGAACAATCATCATATGGCCGAAATAGGTCGACCCTGAAACCTCGGTAATGATAATCCCGTCTTCGTCGAGAATCATGCGGTCGTAGACACGCCCGTCGCTCGCACGGGTTACAACCTTTTCTTCGCCGTTATCAAGATATACGACAACCTTCTCCGGTTCCTTCGGACCTTCGGTAATATCCGGAGTCTTGGTCGGAATGTGAATCAGCGTGGTATCCGTAATGTCATGGATTTCCTCGATGCTGTTCTCCGCGATGATCGCCGCCAGCTCTTCCTTGGTCGTAAACCAGTCTCCGAGAAATCCGATGGCGCTCGTCTCGCGTACCGACTTGACAAACACCTTATGCGCGCGTTTGCTCGGTCCGTAGTTGATAATCCAAAGAACGGAGAACAAAGCAATGATTGCCATCAGGACGGTAACACCGAGAAATGCACCGACCCGGGCAATCAATCGCTTCCAATTCACATTTTTCAGAAACTTCTTCATGCTCTCTCCCACACAAGAACCGGATTATCAGTCAATCCAGGTCAGCTGTTCCACAACGGAATAATAATACGTTCCGTTCGGGAAACGCTCCTTATACTCGTTATAATACTTTTTGGCATTCGTATAATCCCTGATCCGCTGATAGCTGCGCGCCAGGTAATACAGATTTTTCTCGTTATCGGGCGACTTCTCATACGCGCAGATGAAGAACTCAAGCGCATCGGCGAACCGATCCTTCGAGAACAGGCTCGCGCCTTCCTCAAAAAGCTCCGCACTCGTCATCGTCACGTTATAAACGTCGGGATAATCCGACGTGACTCTTTCCACAATCGAAGTCACGTACGAATTGGCCATCTCCTGCTGGGAGATCGCGCGGAGACGCGTCTGCAGAATGAACAGGTTCATTCGCGAAGAATCTCCGGACCGTCTCAGCTTCAGATAGTAATCCACCATGCGGAATACGTTCACGCCGCCGGCCTTATCCGCTGCGTTCTCAAGCTCGGTCTTGGTCGCTTCGAGCTCCAGTTCCTGCATCTCCAAACGGGACTGCAGCGATTCGTTGGTTTTCTCCATCGCATCGAGTTCCGCGAGATATCCGGACTGCTGTTCTCCGAACTCACGCTGCCTCTGCTTGAACTCCTCGCGCATTCCGGTCTTTACGCTCGGAATGACAAGGAAAAAGACAAACATGATTCCGACGAAAAGCCCTACGCACAGGCATATGAAGGACCGGTAATCCGGCTTGTCCTCTTCATACCGGAACTTCGGCAGAATCGAACCCTTTACCTCACCCTTCATCTCTTCCGTCTCGGAAGTCACCTCGGACGGCTCCGTCACGGTAACCTGAAGCTGTCTGCCCATACGCTTGATCTTACGGATCTCTTTCAGGTATCCGATGGATGTCGTATTGGCAATGTCAATCGACAGCGTCCGCTTCAGACAGCGTCTTGCGCGGTCGTTGTCTCCGTGCTTCATGTAAATCAGCGCAAGCAGCTGCCAGGCACGGACGAACTTAGGGTTCAGCTGTACCGACTTCTTCAGCTGAATCAGCGCCAGGTCGTCTCCTCCCTGAAGCGCAAGGTCCAGCGCTGCATTGTATTTACGGATTGCGATATTGTAGTTTTCCACCTTGGCCGCGTTACTCTGCAGAATCTGCAGGTACCGGACCGCGGGATTGTTCTCTTCCAGAAAACTCTTGCTGATAATCCACTCCTCGATGGCAAGCGCAACCTCGCCCATCTCGAAATAGATCAGGCCGAGAAGGTTCCGGGCGTCCACGTTCTTCTTGCTGACCTTCAAAGCCCGGTTCAGCATGTCGACCGCACCGGACAGGTCCCGGATCTTCGCCTTCGCAAGTCCCTGATTGTAGTAATAGCAGGAATACTTACGGGTCTTCTGGCTGACTTCAATGTCGTATCCGCATTTGGCGCAGACACCCTTTTTGAGCGTCATGTTCGCGCCGCATTTCGGACAAATCATATTGTTCTCCCCTTACAGATCTTTCTTATCCTGCAGTATCTTCTCAATGATATCGGCGATATCAATGATCTCACGGCTCAGCACGGCCTCTTCCGCCTGGCTGATTTCAAGGCTCGGACCGTATTTTGCAATTTCTTCGTCAAAGTTAATCATGGCTTCCTCCCTGATCGGTGAAAAGACAACCTTCGGGCTACTGCTTCCGCAGTGCCGATACAGATTCTATCATACCAATACCGGCCGAAAAAATCAAGCAGATTCGGCTATCCGCGGAGATGGGCAAGGCGTTCCTCCACCTGCTTTAAGGTAGCCTCGTAACGCGCCAGCTTCTCTTTCTCCTCGGCAATCTTCGCAGCAGGTGCCTTCGCGATGAACTTCTCGTTGCTGAGCATTCCGTTGGAGCGCTTCAGTTCTCCCTCGAGACGGGTCTTCTCCGCGGTGAGACGCTCGATTTCCTTCGCTACGTCAACCAGATCGGCAAAAGGCATGTAAATCGTTGCATCGGGAATTACAACCGAAACCGCATCGGGATCGATTCCGTCCTTGTTCTCACGGATTTCAACCTCGCTCGCGCTTCCGAGCGCCATGAAGAAGAGCCTGCTTCCCTCGAAGATATCACGGATATGCTGCTTCGCGGAAACAACGTAAACCTTCGCTTTTCTTGACGGCGGAACGTTCATGTCGTTCCGGAGCACGCGCATCGCGGTAACGGCGGTCTTAATGAGCTCCACCGCTTCCTCTTCCTTCGGATAATCGTACGCCGGGTCGAATTCGGGCCATGCGGATACCATAATCGAAGTGTCTTCTTTAAGAACACCCTCCGCGTCCGCAAGCGTGCGGTAGATTTCCTCGGTAATGAACGGCATATACGGATGCAGAAGCTTCAGAGAAGTCTTCAGGACCGTACGGAGCGTCCAGATGGCCGCCTTCTTCGCGGTCATGTCCTCGCCGTACAGGCGCGGCTTCACCATTTCGATATACCAGTCGCAGAATACTTCCCAGATGAAATCGTAAATCTTGCCTACGGCAATACCGAGATCGAAATTCTCCATGTTCTCGGTTACATCCTTCGTAAGACCGTTCGCCTTCGAAAGAATCCAGCGGTCGGCGTCGGTCAGCGTCTTCGCGTCTACGGAAGTTATCTTGCCGTCTTCGCCCATCTGCTCCATATTCATCATGATGAAACGGCTCGCGTTCCAAACCTTGTTCGCAAAGTTCCGGCTCGCCTCCACACGCTCCCAGTAGAAACGCATGTCATTGCCGGGTGCGTTACCGGTCACAAGCGTGAAGCGGAGCGCATCGGCGCCGTACTTATCGATAACTTCAAGCGGGTCGATACCGTTTCCGAGGGATTTGCTCATCTTCCGTCCCTGCGAGTCTCTTACGAGACCGTGAATCAGAACGGTCCTGAACGGAACGTCGCCCATATGCTCGATGCCGGAGAACATCATGCGGATTACCCAGAAGAAGATTATATCGTATCCGGTTACAAGCGTATCGGTCGGATAGAAATAATCGAGTTCCTTCGTCTTCTCGGGCCAGCCGAGCGTCGAGAACGGCCAGAGCGCGGAGCTGAACCAGGTGTCGAGCGTGTCGGGATCCTGACGCATCGGCTTGCCGCACTTCGGGCAAGTCGCAGTCTCGTCCTTCGTTACCACCATCTCGCCGCAGTCGTCGCAGTAGAACGCCGGAATCCGGTGGCCCCACCAGAGCTGACGGCTGATGCACCAGTCGCGGATATTCTCAAGCCAGTGGTAATAGGTCTTATCAAAATGCTCGGGAACGAATTTCGTCTTGCCTTGCTTTACGGCCTCGATTGCCGGACCGGCAAGTGGCTCCATCTTTACGTACCACTGCATCGAAACACGGGGCTCAATCGTCGTATTGCAGCGGCAGCAGGTTCCCACGTTGTGGCTGTAGTTTTCAATCTCGGTCAGCGCACCGCATGCCTGAAGATCTTTTACAATGGCCTCACGCGCTTCGTAGCGGTCCATTCCGGCATATTTCGGATAGTCCTCGGTAATCTTAGCGTCGGGCGTCAAAACGTTCACTACGGGCAAATTATGGCGTAATCCTACCTCATAGTCGTTCGGATCGTGTGCGGGCGTAATCTTAACAACACCGGTACCGAATTCCATGTCAACATAATCGTCCGCGATAACCGGGATCTGACGGCCTACGAGCGGAAGCGTAATCATCTTGCCTACGCAGTCCTTGTAACGCTCATCGTTCGGATTTACCGCTACGGCCGTATCGCCGAGCATCGTCTCGGGACGGGTTGTCGCCATCTCAATATAGCCGCTTCCGTCCGTGTAAGGATAACGCAGATGCCAGAAATGCCCCGCCTGATCCTCATAGTTCACCTCGGCATCGGAAATTGCCGTAAGGCAGTGCGGGCACCAGTTTCCGATCCGGTTTCCGCGGTAGATCAGTCCCTTATTGTAAAGGTTTACGAATACTTCCTTAACAGCCTTGTTGCAGCCCTCATCCATGGTAAACCGCTCGCGGTCCCAGTCACAGGACGAGCCCATCTTCTTGAGCTGCGATACGATGCGTCCGCCGTACTGGCGCTTCCATTCCCATGCTCTCTCGAGGAACTTCTCGCGTCCGATATCCTCTTTCTTGATGCCTTCCTCCGCCATCGCGGCAACAATCTTCGCCTCGGTCGCAATCGAAGCGTGATCGGTTCCCGGAAGCCACAGCGCCTCATAGCCCTGCATCCGCTTGAAACGGATAAGGATATCCTGAAGCGTATTGTCGAGCGCGTGGCCCATATGCAGCTGGCCGGTGATATTCGGCGGCGGAATTACAATCGTGTAAGGCTTCTTGTCCGGACGAACTTCGGCGTGGAAAAACTTCTTCTCCTGCCAGAACTTATAAAGGCTGTCTTCAATGCCCTTGGGATCGTAGGTCTTTGCTAATTCTTTCATGGTATTCCTCCTAAACAATAGAATCGCCCCTCGCCGTATAAGGACGAGGGGCTGTCGTGGTACCACCTTATTTCGCAGCAGATGCTGCCTCTTTACGCCGCTCCAATAAGCAGCTCATCGTTAACGGGATTACCCGGAGACCCCTACTTCAAACGGTTCAAAGTCTCAGCTCCGAAGCTACTTCCGCAACCCCGTCTCCGAACCGGTCTCTTAGCCTTGAACCGGTCTCTCTGTCGGTCGGTAGAAGCGTACTCCTCTTCTTCCTTGCCTTTTTGTTTATGAATATGGACATACTTTACCGCAACCGCTTATGGTTTGTCAAGATGAAAAACGGAAAATGCCACGCCTTTTGCCCTGTTTCACATTTACAAACCTTTACGGATTTGATAAAATTGCACAGAGAATACTTTACGGAAGGGAGTTTACACCCATGACGATTCAGAAAACAGTCGATAACGATACGCTGACGCTTATGCCGGAAGGACGGCTCGACACGATTACCGCTCCCCAGCTTGAGGGTGAAATCCGCTCCTCATCAGGAGGCATCAAAGTCCTGGTCTTCGACCTCGAAAAGCTCGTCTATATCTCTTCCGCAGGGCTTCGCGTTCTCCTCTCCGCACAGAAAACGATGAACAAACAGGGTACGATGCTTCTTCGCAATGTGCGTCCCGAAATCATGGAAATTCTCGAAGTAACCGGTTTTTCGGACATTTTGACGATTGAATAGCCGGAAGGCGGCGGAAGGAGCCGATGATGCAGAAAAAAACCATATCCGGCACGTTTCTCCGATGGCTCTTACTGATCGTGGGCGTGGCATTTGCCGTATCCATGGTCTTTTCGTGGACCCTTCAGACAAGACTGTCCGAAAAGAGCGCCGCAAATCTGCTGCGTCTGAATATCAAAGACGTGCAGCAGGACGTCAACGACGCTTCCGATGCGAACCTTTTGAATCTGACGCACACGGTCGCTTCGGAAATCGACGGCGGGGCGCCGGCTGACAATTCCGGGCTTACGGAACTGATGGCCCGGTATAACGTCGCGGAAATCAATGTAATCGGGCCGGACGGCTTTATCACCGCAACGACGCAGGAGGATTTCCTTGGTTATGACATGCGTTCCGGCAGGCAGTCCGCGGAATTCCTCGGACTTTTGGACGGAAGTGAGCAGGAACATGTCCAAAGTTATCAGCCGATTTCCTATGACGCAGCAATGCTCCGGAAATACGCGGGCGTATGTCTTAAGAACGGCGGCTTCGTCCAGGTTGCTTACGATGCCGAGCGTTTCCAGCGCGACATCGACCACCAGGTCATCGGCGCGACACGCAACCGGCATGTCGGCGAGAACGGCAGCATCATTATCGCGGAC
>JAGAES010000076.1 GCA_017613055.1 Lachnospiraceae bacterium
AATCCTTCGCGATGCCGTCCCGGTAATAGACCGGGCCGTCCGGAAGCTCGCAAAGCTTAAGCAGTTCTTCTTCGCGCCTTCTGCAGCTTTCGAAGAAGGCGGTCAGATACTTATGTTCCCATGCCGCGTAAGGCGAATCTATCAGGTCGTCCGCGGTATGAATCTTAAGAAGCGTTTCCGCAGCATTTTGAATCCATTCGTCAGGATACGGCGCGCTGTCGGAGAATTTGCGGATGTCATTAAGAATCCCGTAGATACTTTCCGATTCGCTTCCGGAACAATACCGGTCGAGCATCGAAAGAAAGCCCGGGTCGCCGGAAGCGAGGAACTCCTCATACACTTCCTCTTCCGCCCTGCCCCACAGGATCTCGCCCTCGGCGGCGTCAAGCACGCGGAACGAAGGATCGATGTCGAGCACATGGAAATACCGCTTCACGACGCTCTGGCAGAAGCTGTCAATCGTCGTAATCGGCGCAAAACCGACGCGTCTTGACTGTCTTATAAGCCTCTCGTTGTCGGGTTCCTTACCAAGCCGTTCGTCGATTGCCTTACGGATGCGGTCCCGCATCTGCGCCGCAGCGTCGTTCGTGAAAGTCACAATCAGAATCTCATCGATATCGACGGGTTCTTCGGGATTCAGAATCTTTTTCATGATGCGGTCGACAAGTACCGCGGTCTTACCGGAGCCGGCGGCCGCCGCCACAAGGATATCGGCGGTTTTCGCATCAATCACGGCCTGCTGTTCCGGCGTCGGAGTATAAGCCATTACGATTCCTCCTTCCCGCCGATTTTCTCAAAGAATTCGGTTTTTGTGAGTTTTTTGATGCTTCTTATCTTCTCGCCCGGGCGGCTTCCGAAGTCCTTGCAGAGGTCTTTGAAGTCACAGTTCGAGCAGCTTGTCAGCTGGTTTCCCTTATCCATCGGACGGCGTTTGATGTTTCCGTTAAGGATTTCCTCCGCCTCCGTCTCCATCTTCTCTTCGGCGAATGCAAGAATCTTACGGAATTCCTCATCCGTAAGCGTCCCCTCGTAAAGACCGTTCTTCTTCGAAAGCGGAACAATATCGGACGAATGGGAATCCTTAGCGAAGAATTCGTTATCCAGATACGGAATCATCGTGCGGTCATCGAGAATCACTCCGCTCGGTTTAAGCGCCGCAAGCCGCTTCTCTTCGGTATCCTTCCCGTCCGGAACGAACGGGTCGTCGGTACGCGAATAAAACATCGCCGCGGGGATATTGTTCTTCTCATCCTCACGGATCAGTTCCTTCATGTAAACCGGAAGCTGCAGCAGAAGACCTTCATAAAGGTTTTCGTACGAAAACGAGGTTTTTCCGGACTTATAGTCGATAATCTTGATGTAATTCTTTCCGTCCTCTTTGCATACGTCGACGCGGTCAATCTTTCCGCGAAGATCCATATGCTCCGAACAGAACGCGAATTCCTTTTCAAACTCTTCGGGCTCGAAACGGCCTGCCCGGAGCTGCTTTTGAATAATCCCGACCATATGCGAAAGAATGCCTTTTAAGCGGTAAGCCTGATACGCATACCGCTCGTTCGCCCGGTAGATTTCCGCTTTCTCCCCGGAAAGGATTCCGTCAATCGTCTCCTCCATGATGCGGGCGGCGTCCTCATCGGAAAGCAGCCGGAATGTCTGACCGCTCTTCTTCACATTTTCCGAAAAATGCCACAGCGCGTCGTGGATTAACGTGCCGGAGTCGGCCTTCGAAGGTCCGTAGACAGGGCGCTCCTCAAGCCCGAGCCCGCGTTCAAGGAACACGCGGTAAGGGCACTCCGCATACCGCTCAAGCATCGTTACGGAACCCTTTAAGACATTGCCGTACAGCGCCTTTGAAAGCGTTTCCGCGATGGCTTCGGGCGGGATTTCGCCGGAACGCGCACGCTCGAAGAACGATTCGTCTTCGCTGAGGTACTTTCTGCCTTCGCCGTTTAAGAACCAGTCAACAAGCCCCTTCGCGTATTCGGACACTTCTCCTTCGCCGTTCAGGGCGTTCAGGAAGAGCCGTCTTCCGCGGTCGGCTGCAATCTCCGGGAACAGTCCGGCATCGTCCCTCTCACTCGTAATCCGAAGCTTCGGAAGCAGACCGAGTATCCGGTACAGAATGTAGGATGGCTTCCGCTCTGCTGCGCCGTTTCCGCACTTCGGATAAGTAAGCGTCAGTCCGAGGGAAGGCTTCGCGCAGGCAAGATAGATATAGAATTCTTCGGTCGAGAGGCCGTCCTTCGGCGTATCGCCGAGTTCGACCTGCATGCCGCTAAGGATATCTCTTTCTTTCTCCGAGAGGATTAGCGACGGTGCTCCGCCACCGGGGACGGTTCCTTCGTTGACGCCGAGGAAGAACAGATGCTTTACGGAATCGATACGGGAACGCTTCAAATCTCCGATTGTGACCGAATCCTCGACCGGCGGAATCATGCCTAAACGAAACTCGGTGAAACCTGCGTCAAGCACTTCGGTAAACTCCGCCGCCGAAAGCGGCACGTTACCGAGCAGCTGATGGAACGAGTCAAGAACGTTGATAACCGCCTCGTAAACCGCGCCGAACTCCCTGCTCTTTCGAAGCGCGCCGCGGCAGTCGCTTTCCTCAGCCTGTTCCGACAGCTCCTGCATCCGCTCGTAGCAATGATGGCGGAGCATATAATCGTAAAGCACGCGGACATATTCTGCGCCGGTCTTCGCTTCCTTAAGGCCGTCCCGAAGCGGCGTAAGGTCCGAAACCAAAGCCTCGCGGATCCGGTTGATTTCATCAAGGTCGACCGCATGCTTCGAAGCATACCGGTAGCGGAAGGTGTTCTTATAGGCAGAATAACCGCGGATTCCCTTCGCCAGCAGATAGTTTTCAAACCGGCAGGCATCCGTATAATCGTAACCGGATATCACATTTTTCATATAATGCGCAACCTTGTCTGAGCGGAAATCGGTGACGATAAGCGTTAGGGCGCTTCGGATCAGGTCGATCAGCGGGTCGTTCATCAGGTCCGGTTTATAGTCGATATAGCTCGGAATATCCGCCTCTGTGAGCATCTCCGAAAGCTCTTCCGCGTAGGTCGGGACATCGCCTGCGATGACGCCGATATCGCGGTAGCGTAAGCCCTCCGTCCGGACAAGCCGTTCGATTTCGGTGACCAGATAACGGACTTCTTCGTGAATGCTCTTCGCGGAACGGATTGTGACGCCGTTCGCGTCGCCCGTATAAACCCTGCCGTCGTTTCGAAGCAGATGATTTTTCACAAACGAAAGCGCGTCCGTATCCCCGGGGTTACTTAGAAGTACCGGCTGCTCCACCGGAATGCCTTCCGAATCGGCAATCTTACCGAGTCCCGCAATCGTTTTCGCGGTAATATGAAACATTGACTCAGCCCGGATTGTCTTTCCATAAAGCGCCGCGTCCATCGTGAGCGCAACCGTCATCTGCGAGCTGACGCGAAGCAGGCTTGTAAGCAGCAGAAACTGCGACGGCGTAAAGCCGGTGAAGCCGTTTAAGAAGATATAGGAATCCCTAAGCTTCGCGGAACGCTCCGCAAGCGGGCACATTGCCGTATATATATCCTCCTCAGTCAGGAACCGGTCGCCGAGATCCTGCCGGAATTCCCGAAGAATAATCGAAAGGTCCGACAGTTTTTCTTTCAAAACCCCGTCGTCCGCGGCTTCCGACAGTTCCCTAAGCTTATCCGCGTCAACGAGATAACGCTGAAACTCGGAAATCATCGATTTCATCTCGGAGACAAATCCGGGTTTTCTGTGCTTCCCGGAATAAAGAACGGTCCTGCCGTCGGTCTCGTAAAGCACCTTCTTTAAGACCATGCTCTTTCCGATATCGTCAAGGATCGTCGGGAAGCAGTCGCCGAGTTCTTCGATCAGACGAAACTTCAAACGGCTGAAACTTAAGATATCGATATTCATCACGCAGCCGTTCCGGTGGCGCTTTACGAGGTCCTTCTGTGCCTGAAGCGTTGCCTGATCCGGGACAAAATAATAAACGGAAGCGTCCGGTTGCTCTTCGCAAAGACGGAGCATCTCCCGATACATCCATTCCGTCTTGCCGCTTCCTTCACTTCCGATTACGTAGCGCAGTGACATCTTCTATCCTTTCCGAAACCGTATAAACAAAGAAGGCCTCGCAGTCAGCGAGGCCCGTTTCTTTCAATTGATTCCCGGAATGCCGTTTCCTGCTTCTTGACTCCTAGCTAAGGCTAGGTGGGTGACCGCAAGTAAGCTTCTGCCGTCCACTCGAAGGAGGCTTGACATCCACTTACCGATATAGGAATCCCTTTTTAAAGTTGTAGGTTCAAAAACACAGGAGTTGTCGCACACCCCAGGAATTATCCTGCCTGTATTATACCCGATTTTACGGCCGGATTCAACCGGACATTGCAAATTCTTTCGGAAAATGCTACGATAACCGTGACATTTTTCGGAAAGAGGAAAGAAATGACGGATTCTACTGACAACCGGGATTTTCTTACCGGATGCGTCGATCTGCACACGCATTCGACGGCGTCCGACGGCTCGGACAGCCCGCGGGAACTGATGCGGAAGGCTGCTGCCATCGGGCTTTCGGTCATTGCGCTTACCGACCACGACACGTTCGCGGGTATTCCGGACGCTTTGGACGAAGTAACCCGGATTCAGAAAGAAGGCGGGACGCTTAAACTGATCCCCGGGTGCGAGTTTTCGGTATCCTATCAAAACAGGGACGTTCATCTGCTCGGCTTGTATCCGGATATTCATTATAAACCGCTTCTTGAGCTGACTGCCGAGGCGGCGAAGTCCAGGGACGCAAGAAACAAGGCGATGCTCGCGCGTTTTCAGGGCGACGGGTATGCGATTTCGATGGAGGACCTGACTGCGGGGAATGATACCGAGATTACGAGGGCGCATTTTGCGCGGGTGCTTGTAGAGAAGGGCTACGCTAAGGATTATCCCGAGGCGTTTGCGAGATTCTTAAAGTCGGACTGTTACTATTACGTAAAACGAAAATACCTCGACCCCGAACGGGTCATACGGGTTTTACATGAAGCGGGCGGACTTACGGTGCTTGCGCATCCATTACAGTACCGGTTCGCGCCCGAGAAGCTTCGCCTGATGATTGAACAGTTTAAGGAATATGGGGTTGACGCGATGGAAACCCGCTATTCGGCTTATTCTTCCGAGGAAGAGGCTCTGCTTCGTTCGCTCGCGCTTCGGTATGAACTTAAGCGGAGCGGCGGTTCCGATTATCACGGAAACGCAAAGCCCGGGTTAAACCTCGGAACAGGCTACGGGAACGGCTGGAAGGTCCGTTTCGAGGATGTATCCGTTTTGTAATCACATTTTTCGTAATAAAGGGCGCCCTTTCGGACGCCCTTTCTTTCTCAGTTTGCTTTTTCTACTTCCACGATTGCCGATTTCTTCATCGGAATCCGGCAGTTCTTGTTGTTCCCAAACTCCACGACAACGATGTTCTGCTCTTCAATCATGTCGATTACGACGCCGTAGAAACCTGCGGTCGTAACGACGCTGTCGCCGATTGCAACGGTGTCGAGAAGGGCCTTGCGGCGCGTCTCCTCTTTCTTCTGCGGACGGATTGCCATGAAATAAAACAGTGCAATCAGCAAAGCAAAGAATCCGATATAGATGACCGTGCCGAGCCAGCCGCCGCCGTTATTCTCCTGCGCGGCCTCCTCCAAAAACAATACAAAAGACATTGTATAAACTCCTTTCGACGGCTACTCTTCCCCGGCCGCAAAGCCATCAAGCCGCATCTTCTTGTATTCCTGAAAGCGTCCTTCGCGGATGGCTTCCCGAATTTCTTCCATCATTCTATTATAAAACCGCAGATTATGCAAGACCATTAAGCGAAGTCCGAGCATTTCCCCCGCCGTAAGCAGGTGGCGGATATAGGCGCGTGAATGGTTCCGGCATGCCGGGCAGTCGCAGCCCTCTTCAATCGGCCGGTCGTCGGTTTTATACTTTTCGTTCTTTAAGTTAATCTTTCCGTGGTTCGTGTAGGCATGCCCGTGACGTCCGTTCCGCGACGGATAGACGCAGTCGAAGAAATCGACGCCACGCTCGACGCCCTCTAAGATGTTGGCAGGCGTTCCGACGCCCATCAGATACACGGGTTTTTCTTTCGGCAGGTACGGAACCGTGCTCTCGAGAATCCGGTACATTTCCTCGTGCGTTTCGCCGACCGCAAGTCCCCCGATTGCATAGCCGTCAAGGTCAAGCTCGCGGATCCGCTTCGCGTGTTCAATCCGGATATCGTCACATACGCCGCCCTGGTTGATGCCGAACAGCATCTGCTTTTGGTTAATCGTCTCCGGCAGGGAATTGAGCCGTTTCATCTCTTCCTTACAGCGGACGAGCCAGCGCGTGGTACGCTCCACGGACTGCTCGATATACGAACGCTCGGCCGTGCTCGGCGGACATTCGTCAAATGCCATCGCAATCGTCGAAGCCAGATGCGACTGAATCTGCATGCTCTGCTCCGGCCCCATGAAGATCAGCCGCCCGTCCACATGCGAGTGGAACGTTACGCCCTCTTCCTTGATCTTTCGAAGCTTCGCAAGAGAGAATACCTGAAACCCGCCGGAATCCGTTAACGTCGGGCCGTTCCAGCCCATGAACGGGTTGAGCCCTCCCATTTTCGCTACGATCCCGTCGCCCGGGCGGACATGCAGATGGTAGGTGTTACATAGTTCGATCTGCGTGCCGATGCCTTGAAGGTCAACGGACGAAACCGCGCCCTTAATGGCGGCAACCGTTCCGACATTCATAAAAAGCGGAGTTTGTACGGTCCCGTGAACCGTGACAAACTCTGCACTTTTCGCCATTCCGTCAGTTGCTAGAATCTTATACATTCAATTACCCTTCATCATATCGTGATAGACACGCATCACGCGCTCACGGATAATTCCTTCCGTCTGGTGTTCATCGCCCAAGAGATACATCCGCTCCGGGAATACAATGCCGCCGGCCATCGACATATGGCCGCCGCCGTTTCCGATTTCCTTAAGCGAAAGGTTCAAGAGCTTGCCCGCGTTCAGGTGCGGAAGCTCGGAACGGACCGAGAATTTAAGTCCGCCGTTCCGTTTCGCGTAAACAACCGCGACGCTCACCGAGGAAAGAGACAGAATAAACTCCGAAACCGAAGCAATCAGCCCGTCCGGACATTCAAACGGAATAAAGGAGAACCCGACTTCTTCGAAGATTGCAATATTCTCAATCGCCGCACCGTACGCCCGAAGATCCGAAAGCTCCAACACGCTGTTCTCAAGGTGATAGATAATCCCGTTGTCCGCAAGCGTGTTAAGGAAGTCAAATGCCACAATGTCTTCGTGCGTCACGCCGGCGCTGAAGTTTCGCGTATCCATCTTGATGCCGTACAGAAGGACGGTCGCGAGTTCCTTCGTAACCGGCATTCCTTCTTCCATAATCCATCGCGTGATAATCGTCGCGCACGCACCGGTGATGCAATGCTTCAAAAACGGATACTCATATTCGGTCACGAAAGGATGGTGGTCAATACAGGCCACCTCCGTTCCGGTCAGATCCGTAAAGTTCGAATTGTCCTTCTGCCCGTCGATAGTGATCACGTAATCTTCTTCCGTAAGATCCGTAAACTCCTCTGCATTGCGGATGTTCAGTTCGAACACGTCAAGAATCATCTTCGTGTTAATCTTCTCGATCCGTCCGAAATATGCAATCTCCGACGGAATTCCGGAAAAAGCAAGAAGCTCTTTTAAGCCGCAAGCGGATGCAATCGCATCCGGATCCGGAAAATCATGCGTCTGAATGATTACACGATGTCCGCGAAGCAGGCGGACCAGTTCCTGATAGCTGTCACTCTTCATATTACGCAAGGTATTCAATCCTTTTTAACCTTTCTGGTCAGGAAGTCTAAGAACAGTCCGAACAGCGCAAACAGAACACCGCCGACGAAAAGGTTGGAAAATCTCTCGGTAAAGGCCGCCAATGCAACCATGATTATGCCGACGGCAACCAGCCCGTAGCTGACCGTGTAACGGAAGAAAGAGTCTCCTTTGTCGCGGACTTCAGGGGTGAAGTTCGTGTTCTCCGCTTCCGTGGACGCCGAAACTTCGCGGATGATTCTTACCGACTCATCCACTTCGTGATCCTGTTCGGAAGGCTCGCTTTGTTCCTCAAGCAAGGTCTCGTTAATCTCTTCTGCCATAGGTGTTCCTCCTTCTTTTACTTATCCGTAATCTGCACGTCGCCCTTATCCTGCGTACGAACGACCAGTATCCATGTTTTACCGGTGTTCAGCTGAATCTCTTCTCCGTTCTCGTAATAGAATCTTGTAATGTCGGTGTCGCTCTTCTTGGTCCAGGTAATCGGAACCGCTTTGCCGCCGGTAATGAAATAACCTCCCTTACCGCTGTCAACTGTCGTAAAGGACTTATATCCGGCGCCGTCCCGTACGGAAGAATTGCAGAACTGGATAATGATATTTTTGCAGCTCAGCTGCTCTCCCGTAATCTCGTCAACTGTCTTTTTTCCGTAATCAAACCGGTAATACAGTCCGTCTTCCGCATTGTACTCAAACCAGGGCTTGTTCTCCTGATAACCGGGTCTTACGATATTCGCCACGATACCGTCCTTCAAAACAGTCGGACTGTCGTCTGGAGCGAATTTGAAATGCTGACCCTGATACTTATCCGTATGCGTTCTCGAGTATTTCTGTTTTTCAATTCCCTTCAGAATTCCTTTACCGGATGCATAAGCATTGTGCGGTGCCTGACGGTCGGAAGTCCGGTAGTATACGGTTCCCTCTAAGAACATTCCGTCCAGATGGTCAATCTTCGAGCTGTATACTTTGTCATATCCGTAAGCCGAACCGCCGAAATGCAGGTAGATGCCGTCCCATTCCATTGCCCACGGAACATAATAGGAACGGGCGCTTCTTACCGATCCGATCTTCGTCAGGTTTTCCCAGTCTTCGAAGACGCACAGAAGTCTCGTGATATTGCCTTCTACCTTACATTCGTAGATAACACCTGCTGCGCGGGTATCGGCAGACGGTATTGCCCACAGAATATTGTTAATCATAACCACGACCGGTCTCTGGTTCTATATATCTTCCGTAATCCACTCATTCGTGAGATCGCTTCGGAACATCCCCGCATGCGGGTCGGGCGTCGGCGTCGGCGTGTCCGTCGGCGTCGGGGTATTGGTTACCGTAGGGGTATTCGTAGGCGCTTTGGTCGGTGTCGGGGTCGCCGGTACCGCCTCCGTCGGTGCGTCGGTCGGCGCCGCCTTCTTATTCTTCTTTCCGCAGGCAGCGCACAGCACGGACGCCAGAATCAGCGCCGCAATCAGGCACAGCCTTACAACAGATTTCTTTCCACACATTTTCATAAAAACCCTCCAAATCAAGCGGTTCGTGCAATCTCTCACACATTCCGCGATGCCGGTTTTATACGGAACTGACATCTGTTTCATTCTACCACGATTAGGCTTAGATTGCAATCAATTCCGCCCTTACGAGGCAAATGTACACACATTTTTCGCATTTTCAAAACAGAAAAAAAGCGCCTCCGGCAAATGCCAAGGCGCTTTACAGGGGCAGTAGGATTCGAACCCACGACCTGCGGTTTTGGAGACCGTTATTCTACCAGCTGAACTATACCCCTATTTCATCGGTTTTTTCACAACCGCTTCCCTATCTTACAACAGATATACGGAATTGTCAACCGGTTTTTCCTGTTACCGGAGACGACGGGTGAATGGTTACCGGGGACGGGACTTTACCGGTTTCTGTTGACGATGGGGCTGTTGACAGCAGGAAGGGGACAAGCCGAGCTGAATCGGCTGTCCCCCTTCCTCTGTCACGCCCCATCTGTGAACGGACTAGGCAAAGATACGTTTTACTTCCGGTATCAATGAAGTTTATGCTGTTTCAATCTTGTTCGCCGCATGCAGATTATGCCGTTCCACGGCTTCTTCACGCATCTTGTACTTCAGAATCTTGCCGGCTGCGTTCATCGGGAAGCCGTCCATGAAGTCCACGTAGCGCGGTACCTTGTGCTTTGCCATATGCGTGCGGACATAATCCTTGATTTCTTCTTCGGTCGCGGTCTCGCCGGGCTTTAATACGACGCAGGCCATAATCTCTTCGCCGTAATCTTTGTCCGGAACGCCGATAACCTGCACGTCGTTAATCTTCGGGTAGGTGTAAAGGAAGTCTTCGATTTCCTTCGGGTAGATGTTCTCACCGCCGCGGATAATCATATCCTTGATGCGTCCGGTAATCTTATAGTTACCGTCGGGAAGCCTTCTTGCAAGGTCGCCGGTATGGAGCCAGCCCTTCTCGTCGATGGCCGCAGCCGTCGCCTCGGGCATCTTATAGTAGCCTTTCATGATGTTGTATCCGCGCGCCACGAACTCGCCGTCCACATTGTCCGGAAGGTCAACACCGGTCTCCGGGTCGACAATCTTACATTCAACGCCGTAGATCGGTCCGCCGACCGTGTTCACGCGGGTTTCAATCGTATCGGTCGTCTTGCTCATCGTCGTAGCGGGCGAAGCCTCGGTCTGACCGTAGGTAATGCAGATCTCGGGCATATGCATCTTCTCGATTACATCCTGCATAGCCTTGATCGGACAGGGCGAACCCGCCATAATGCCGGTCCGCATATGCGAGAAGTCGGTCTTCTCGAAGTCCTCATGGCCGAGCATCGCAATGAACATCGTCGGAACGCCGTGGAAGCACGTAATCTTCTCCTGATTGATGCACTTCAGTCCTTTCCTCGGGGAAAATGCCGGAATCGGTCTCATCGTAACGCCGTGCGTCACGGAAGCGGTAATCGCAAGCACCATGCCGAAGCAGTGGAACATCGGCACCTGGATCATCATGCGGTCCGCAGTCGAAAGATCCATGCAGTCGCCGATGGCTTTACCGTTATTGACCACATTATAATGCGTCAGCATAACGCCCTTCGGGAAGCCGGTCGTTCCGGACGTATACTGCATGTTGCAGACGTCGTCCTTGTCAATCATCTTCCGGCGGTTCTCCACCTCGGTATACGGAACATCCATGCCGAGTTCAATCGCCTCATCCCATGTGAAGCAGCCGTTCTGCTTGCTCTCCACCGTGATAATGTTACGAAGGCAGGGCAGCCTCTTCGCCTGCAGCTCGCCGGGCACGCTCGTCTCGAGCTCGGGGCAGAGTTCCTTCATAATGCCGACGTAATCGCAGTCCTTGAAGCCGTCAATCATGACAAGCGTGTGCGTGTCGGATTGGCGGAGCAGGTATTCAATCTCGTGAATCTTATATGCGGTATTGACCGTCACCAAAACCGCGCCGATTTTGGTTGTTGCCCAAAATGTGATGTACCACGCCGGCACATTGGTCGCCCAGATTGCAACATGGTCACCCTTCTTTACCCCGAGAGCAATCAAAGCACGAGCAAAGTTATCCACGTCATCGCGGAACTCCGGATAGGTTCTCGTATAATCGAGTTCGGTATAACGGAACGCGTACTGCGTCGGGAACACTTCGCAGATCCGGTCCAGAACATCCGGGAACGTATACGGAATCAGATGATTCTTCGGCCAGATATAGTTGCCGGTCCCGCGGTTATCGACCTGCAGCGGGTTTTTATGCACCGTCTTGTACGGCTCCATATAGTGCGCGAACTGCGGGAACACGGTCCATGCGTCCGCAAGTTCCCTGCTCCACCGCTTCACCCACTCGAGCGAAACGTAGCCGGTATAATGCATGCTCTTAAGCGCGTCGAACATCTCATCAAGCGGCATATCGCCGTGTCCCATCATCCGGTAGGACACAACACCGTTCTCACAGACGGAATCCTTTACATGCACGTATTTGATATACTCACCGAGGTTCGCAACCGTCTCGGCAGGCGTTTCGCCGAAGTTCCGGTACGGATGGTGAATGTCCCAGAGCGCCGCAATCTTCCGGCTTCCGACCGCATCGAGAACGCGTGCAAGACGCTTTGTATCGGAATATACGCCGTTCGTTTCAACGCACATCGTCACGTTGTACTCGTCCGCAATCGGTGCAAGCTGCCGAAGCGCTTCAATGATATCCGCATCGGAAACCTCGCCCTCGGGCTTCGGGTTCTCGTCCGCAAGAATCCGGATATAGCAGGTTCCGAGCTGCTTTGCAAGCTTCGCATACGCAGTAAGCTCTTCCATCGCCTTAGGAAGACGGTCCTTATACTTGAGCGCGCAGCCCGAAGAAAAACACGAAATCTCAAGACCGATCTCGCGGAGTTTCTTCGCGGTCGCGGTCACATTTTCCGCGGAGAAAGGCTTCGCGTTGTAGGCACGGATATCCTGTCCGAGTCCGCGGATCTCCACCCCGTGATAGCCGAGGTCTTTCGCCATCGTGTAGATGTCGGTCCAGGAATAATCGGGACAACCCAATGTGGAAAAACTGATTTTCATACAAACCTCCGAAATAAAAAATCGCCTCTGTTCCCGAAGGAACAGAGACGCTTAACACGCGGTACCACTCTGATTCATGATCAATCATGCACTCTGTAAGCACGGACATAAGTCGATGCTCTTCCCCTGTAACGGTGGGCTTCCGGCGGTGTCTACGCAACCTTTCGGTCTTCAATCCGCTGCTCCGAGGCGAGTTCCCGGGTATTCTTCGACTGTCTCGCATCCGCCGACAGTTTTCTGAATCCGGAACATCCGGTACTATTCCCCTTCAACGCATATATAAAATTGCTGAAACTCATACTACAATAGGATTTCCCGAATGTCAAGAGTATTTTTCGGAAAATGCTACCACACAATCAGCTTTACCTGAAGCGCCGCGAACGACTCCCTGCAGGCGTTCCAGATTGCGCTGAATTCGTTCAGCGACAGAGGCGCCGAACCGTTTCCGAGCTGTACGGTCAAAGCGGGAATCTTTAACACGTTGTTGCAATACCCCGCAAGCGTGCCGTAGCCGTCTTCAAGCACCTTCTTGTCGGAAGGCTCGTAGGTCATGATCTTCCCGAGACTTAAACTGAAATCCCTTGCTTCCTTCAGAACCTCTTCGGTCTGTCCGTAGTTCGAAAGGATGCGGCTTCCGGTCGTATGATAGACAACGACGACGGTCGGATTGGTTTCTTTAATGCTGTGAAGAACGGCCTTTACTTCGGCTTCGCTTCCTGAAGAATCGCCCCGGTAGTCTTTCGAGCCCGGGTACAGAGCAGTCTCCGCGAGATCCCACTGGTACGGGAAGTTTCTCCGAAGATCCACGCCGTTCGCATTCGCAAAGAAGAACTGCAGATAGTTATCAAGGTTCAGGTTGATGCCGCCGTTCATCTGGTCGCGGTCATACCATTCCTTAAGAAGCGTCACAATCTGCTTCTTACGCATTCCCGCAAGGTAATGCTGGCTGATTTCCGTGCTGTCCGGGTTCAGCATCGGAACGATGTGAATCCTTACGTTATCAAACAGATCCGCATACGAGTATCCGTTATAATATCCTGCGTCGTAATAATGCAGATAGTATTCCGCCTGCTTCATCATCACAAGGCTTGTCATATACTCGGCACCGCACACGCCGGCAACGAAGTAGATGTCCTTCTTCGCGTTGGACGTCCCGATGACAATCTCGAAGATGCAGCGGTTGTCCGTCGACGTACCGATGATATTCAGTTTCATCCGGCTGCCGTAATTCTCGCGGAATTCGTTCAGATCGGCGCACAGATCGTCATACGTATACTGCTGGTGTTTCGTCTCGACGATGGTCAGCGCCATCGGCGAGAAATCAAAGTCCTTATCGTTCTGAATCGGTACCGACGTCACAAGGTCATGTGACACGTAATAGATGCCCGAATCGTACTCGACGCGGTCCCATCCGTCCTGTCCGACGCCGGTCCGAAGGAGCCTCGTCCCGTATTCGACAATGCTGATGAGGCGGGATTCCGTGTTCGCCTGTTCACGGATATTCAGAGAATCCGTGTTGACGTATACGTTCTCATTTACCGGATAATAACCGTCGGCATCCCGCACAAGGTCTGCTGACGGGGATTTCTCAAGAAGGGAACTGACGGATACAATGTGTTCACAGAACGCATAGTCCGCCTTGGCATCCTCTTTCTTCTTTTTGGAAGAGCCGCCGCAGCCCGTCAGAAGGCATATGGCAAGCACCCACACCGCCGCAATCCGAATCCCTTTCCGTCTCATGGCATTTCTCCTTCGTAACATATAACTTACTGCCCTTCCGTCAGAAACCGCTTCAGTTCCCGCACGTTGGACACTCCGATGACCTTCAGTC
>JAGAES010000077.1 GCA_017613055.1 Lachnospiraceae bacterium
ACCTTATTCCTTTCCGGGAACTTCCCAGTCAGTGATAGGTTTACTTTCGTGTGTCATGCGCCAATTGATACTTCTTTGTAAGTAATCGACATATTCCGGATTCTTGCAGAGACCCTTGCCGGCAACGTCGGAAATCTTGGCAACGTCGTTACCGTTGCAGGCGGTTGTCTTCATAACGATATTCAGAGGCGTCACATCGGTATCATTGGAAATATAGGTTCCGATACCGAATGCGACTTTCGCGCGGCCTGCAAAATAGCGGTACAATTTGTCGGCGCGCTCAAAGTCAAGGCTGTCGCTGAACAGAAGGGTCTTCTGGGAACCGTCGATGCCGAGTTTTTTGTAGTGTTCAAGCATCTTATCGCCCCACTCGTACGGGTCGCCGCTGTCATGACGCACGCCGCTGAAAAGCGTCGCATAGGTCAGGTTGAAATCGCGGAGGAAGCAGTCGGTCGTAATCGCATCCGTCAGAGCGGTACCGTTCAATACACCGTACTCCTTTACCCATGCATCGAGCGCGTAGTGGTTGGAGTAAGCCGGGTTATGGCGGTGATTGCCCTGTCCGACGCACATAATCCACTCATGCGCCATTGTACCGACCGGCATCAGGTTGTATTTCTTCGCGAGATAAACGTTCGAAGTTCCGACGAAATGGGATTTTTCGGCTTTCACTTCGGCAAGTTTCTTAACGGCCATCTCCTGCGCTCCGGCAGACAGACGGCGGCGAAGACCGAATTCGGAATAGTTGCCGAGGATGAACTTGCCGGAAGCAACGCCCTCCGCCTTCGCGTCAAGGCGCTCCTCAAAGCTCTTCATCAGCTTGTCGTAGTCATACTGCATGCGGAAGTAGACTTCGTTCACGATGGCGAGCGTCGGAATCTCGTACATCGACGTATTCAGCCAGGTTCCGCGCGTTTCAATTGCAAGACCGCATTCCGCGTCGGTCGTAATCTCAAAGTCCAGATAACGGGGCTCCCAAAGTCTCAGGAAATCCACATAAGAGCCCTTCAGCCAGCGGATGTTATGGAGATACTCAAGCTCTTCCTCAGTAAAACGAAGACCGCAATATGCCTGAATCTGCTCCTTAATCTCCTGCACCATCTCGGGTGTGAAGAAAACGTCCGTGTTCCGGCACCGGAACGTCCACGTCGTCTTATAGTCGCTGAACTGGTGGTAAATGGCCTGCCCCATCGAAAACTTGTAAAGGTCGGTCTCCAAAAGGGAATTTACAATCTGATTGAGTTTCATCTCGATATCCTCCGAAAAGTGTTTTTATTCGCGTAAAATGCTACACAATCTTTCCAATCATCCGTCAGATGACATCCACCTGGAATGTCTTCATCGCGTCCAGCGCGGTCTGATGCGTCTCCGGCGTGATGCATGCGCAGAGGTCCGCAATGACCTTCACATTTGTCTCAGGGCTCGCAGCCCTGATGATCACCGCATTGCTGATAACGCAGATGCCGGTGCACACGCCGATCAGCGTCACCTCTTTATAGCCCTTCTTCCTGACAAGCCCGCCTAGTTCTACGGAACCGAATACAGGCTTGTCAATGGCTTTCTTCACGTAAGGCTTCAGTTCGTCAATGATTTCCCAGCCTTTCGTTCCCCAGACGCAATGCTTCACCGGAAGCTTCTTTCCTTCAAGCGTATTCATGTAATCCGCGGTGTGCGTGTCTCTCGTGAAGACGATATCGCCCTTCCAGTTTTTCACAAACTCGGTAACGGCCGGAACAATCGCCTGCGCGTTCGGGTTCGCAAGCGCGCCGTCCACAAAATCCTTCTGCATATCCACAACAACCAGCAGTTCTTTCATCTCCGTCCCCTCCTATGATTCCTTATAGCGGTACACGTTCGCCACGCGGTTGCCCGAAATCGGCTTCGCAACGTAGTGAAGCGCCTCAATCTTACTTGCCATCTTATCCCGGAAATTCGCCTTGTAAAGATCCGTCCCGAGAATGATTTCATACACCTTCTGCAGATCCGGAAGCGTGAATTCCTTCGGTACGAGGTTGAACGCGCAGTCCGAAAGCAGAATCTTGTTCCGAAGTTTCATAAGCCCCTCAAGAACAATCTCCGAATGGTCGAACGCGAGCCGTTCCTCACTGACCGGCTCCGGCACATAATTCCGAACTACGATGTTGCCGTTCCGGAACGATTTCTCACGGAGCGAATATTCGATATGCGCGTCGCGGTCCGCCCCGTCAAGGATAATCCGATTATCGGAAAATGTGATGTCAAACCATCCTGCATCCTCTGCGTCGTCTCCGGCTTCCGCTTCCTTCTGGTCATCATACGGAATCAGCCCGGTATAAGCAACATCGATCACACGCATTCTGGGGTCGCGGTCCGGCTGGTTCATCGTATAAAGCTGCTCTAAGTAGATGCCCTCGATACCGGTCTCTTCCTTCAGTTCCCTGCAAGCCGATTCGTAAGCCGACTCATTCATTTCGATGAAGCCGCCCGGAAGCGCCCAGCACCCGATATACGGATGGTTCCGCCGCCGGATCAGTAAAGTCTGCAGGCACGAGAGGTCTTTCTTCATCCGAAGGAGAAGCACATCGACCGTCACGGATGGTCTTTCATAATCGCCGGGCCGGTAAGCCGCGAGAAATTCCGCCTCGGTAAGCCCGTCCGCATTTCTCTTCTCTTTCATCGCGTTCCTCCCTTCGTAATTATGGTAGTAAATTACTACCGTCACAACAAATATACACCGAACAACCGGTTCTGTCAACAGGAAAATGTGACATTTTCCGAAAAAACAAAAGAGGCTGCCGCCGGATGCGGCAGCCCCTCTTTCGGAAACGTTTAAATATCGTATTTTGCCATGATTTCGGCAGGCGTCTTACGGAGCACGCTTCTTACCGAGATGGTTCCGCTGAACAGACAGATAACATAAATCAGCAGAAGCACCAGAATTGCAAGCCACCAGGGCATGTAGAAAAAGTTCTCCGTCTTCGACGAGAAACTTCGCAGATAAGCGATGAATCCTACCGTCAGAAGATATCCGACAAATGCCGAAAGCGTCGTCATCACGCCGGTTTCCACGAAGGAACGGAACAGCATGTTGCGCTTCGAAACGCCGATGGCGCGGTACGTGCCGATTTCCTTCATGCGGTTCATGTAGACGGCCCGCATGATGAAATACATGCAGACGCAAAGCACCGCAAGAAGAATTGCCATCGTGGAAAGATATCCGGCCATCTCTCCCTTCGCGGCTCTGAGTTCTTCCTCAAGTTCCCGCTTGGCAGCAAGGGAACTTATCCCGAGTTTATCGAGATACGAAACGGTCTTGTCCGGGTCATCGGAGAAAACCAATGCGGTACCGTAATTCTCAAGAACTCTCCCGTCCGGCATCGAAAGCGAGAGTACGGAATCCGTGAACATATCCTCGTTCAGGTAAACAACGAGCTCGTCGGAATCCAAAACGCCGGCAATCCGGAAATAATGCTGCTTTTCCTTTTCCTCTTCCGGTATTTCATCGTAATCGAGATAGGTAAAGGAGTCGTCCTCCGAATTGTAATAATAATACCGGTCCATTTCCGGGTCATAAACGTAATTCGGCGTCTTCTCCTGATCGTCCGAACCGGTTGCATGACGCATCATTCTTTCATAGAGTTTCTTCGAATCCACAAGGCCGCTCTCAAAGAACATTCCGACCAGGTCATCGTAGGAATTGATGAAGGAAAATGTGGGGTTCTTTAAGAGCTTATCCGCCACATTTTTCGTGATCAGAATTTCGTACGTATCCGACGTACTGCCCTGACCGCTCAGAGCCTTC
>JAGAES010000078.1 GCA_017613055.1 Lachnospiraceae bacterium
AGTAAGCAAAGGGCCAGATGATTACCGTATTTTACGGCAATCTGACCGATTCCCTTACGATTGTTTTTGTAAAGAAAGAGGAGCCTAAGAAGGAAGATCCTAAGAAGGACGAGCCCGAAGAGCCTAAGAAGGACGAGCCGAAGAAGAACCAGGTTGTTATCAAAGTCGGTGACAACGCTAAGACCACATATGATGTCAATGAAAAGTTCGACGCTACCGGTCTTACGATTGAGACTGTAGATGAAAGCGGCAAGACAATTACCATTCCGGTTACGGAGCAAATGGTAAGCGGTTTTGACAGCAGCAAGCCTGCCGACATCGTTATTACGATTTCCTACAAGGGTGTTACGGAAACGCTGAAAATTGAGGTTGTTCAATACAATACGGATACGACCTTTAAAGAGAACGGAGATTTCTATTCCGTAACTCACAGAACCAAGAACGATCAAATCACATTCAGTTTGCATACGGGAGTCCGCGTTGATGGAAACTCTGTTCCGGACAAATATATCAGTAAAAAGTCCGGTAGCTTGCATCTGCTGATTTCTGCAGAATACATGAAGACGCTTCCGGCAGGTGAGCATGAGCTTGAAATCCTCTTCAAGGATGGTAAGTCTACCGTTAAGTTTACTGTTGCAGCAACTCCTGCGAGCGATGCAACTCCTGTAACGGGCGATACAAGCTCGCTGACGATGTGGATGATTCTTCTTGCTGCAGCAGCTGCCGTAATGGTTATGCTTCGCGTATACGCAGCTAAGAGAAGCGACGCAGAGTAATCTGTAATATGATCGTGGGTTGGTGCGCAAGCACTTTTCATAGGGGATGACCCGATCGTCCCAAACCCTCAAACACAAAGCAGACCGCATTCGGTTATCCGGATGCGGTCTGTTGCGTTATACAGGGATTCGGTTTGACGCATGTTGAACAATGTTGTGCCCTGTGAGAAATCTTGAATGGTATTATATCCCTCTGACCGACACAATTTATGGAAAGAGGATTCAGTCGGAGTTTTTTCCGACTGAATCAAGAGATTATGAAATAGGTCGGTTCAAAAAAACGATTTCGAACCGACTGAATTCACGGGAACACAGATTCAGTCGGAGTTTTTTCCGACTGAATCCGGAGATTATGAAATAAGGTCGGTTCAAAAAATCGATTTCGAACCGACTGAATTCATAATGCAGGATTTTAGTCGGATTTTTAACCGACTGAATTGGAAAACAAAAGAAATGGTCGGCTCAACAGAGAAAAGTCGTACCGACGGAATTTCAAAAACAAGGATTCGGTCGGGTTTTTGACCGACTGAATCGGCGAATCACAAATATAATCGGTTCAGGCAGGGTTCGACCGGCCGGCACGAAGCCGGTCGGTCATACGGCGAAAACAATAGGGCGCAGTATAGAATTCGGTGCGGAAAAACGCACAGGGTGACAAAGAAAAAACGCACAGCGTGACAAAGAAAAAATCGCACAGGGTGACAAAGAAAAAACCGCCGCTTACGAAGCGACGGTTTTCTTATACTTCAAGGACAAGATATCTTATTTCCCCAGCACCGCGTACATCTTGTCGAAGAGCTCGATTCCGAGGTCGACGGAGCGCTTGGATTTGGCTTCCTCGGCGGAAACGACATCGATGATGCGAAGCGAAACCTTCGTGCTCTTCGGGAAGCGGTCGCGCACGAGCTCGGTGCCCTCGATAACGGCCACTACAATCGGTACATTGGCCTTCTGGGCGATTTTCAGGACGCCGCCGTGGAACGGAAGCAGTTCGTTCGTAAAACTGCGTTTTCCTTCGGGATAAACCATTACAGAGCACTCGTCGTTCTTAATCAGCTTGGCGGCATGATTGATGATTCCGATGGCCTGGCGCGCGTCATCCTTCACAAGGGGCATGTAGCAGATCCTGCGGATAATCCGGCCGAACACCGGAAGCTTCAGATTCGCCTCTTTCGAGATAAATGCGAGCTTGTACTTCCGCATCGCCCACGCCGTCACGATCGGATCGAAGTTGGAACGGTGGTTACAGATCAACAGAAAGCGCCCCTGAGGGATTTTCTCGTCGCCCTCGTACCGAATCCTCACCCTGCTGCAGAAAAGCGCTATACGGACCTGTATGACGAACAGGCCGCGATAGAATTTGCTGCTCTTGTCATAAAGCTTGTTCGGATTCACGAACAGTCCGAAGAAAGCCGGGATGGCGACGAAGAAAAGGAACAGCACCGCGGCGAAGCCGACAACGGCCCCGAGCACAATCAAAAGAGCAATTAAATACTTCACTGAAAAATCTCCTTGTTATATAATCCGTGTAAACGGGAGAAATCATATAAAAGCTAAGCGGCAAATGCCACAGCCGTCAGCCCACCAAAACCGGCCCCTACCCCTTCCTCACCGGAAGCGTAACGCGGAAGCGGGCGCCCGAAGCGTCCTCCCGGTTCTCCGCGGTAACCGTACCGCCGCAGACGGTAAGAATCTGCTTCACAAGCGACAGCCCGAGGCCGTTTCCTTCCGCCTTATGGGACGTATCCGCCTGGTAAAACCGGTCGAAGATATGGTCCATAGCATGCTCCGAGATGCCGGGGCCGTCATCCTCAATTGTGAAAACAATCGATTCTACTTCTGTAGAAAGTCGCATCCGTATCACGCCGCCGTCCGGACTGAATTTGACGGCGTTATCAATCAGGTTACTGAACACGTGCGCCAGAAGCTTTTCGTTTCCGTGGTAGGTAATCTCATCCAGCTCTACATCGAAATCGATGTTCTTCGCGGTCCAGCGGTCCTCAAGGAGCACAATCGAAAGACGGATCTGCTCGTCCAGGCGGTAGTCGTCGTTACTCACCTCGAAGGATGAATTATCAAGTCTTGAAAGCAGAAGAATGTTTCCGACCAGATCGGAAAGCCGTGTCGTATTCAGAAGAATCTTGCGGGCGTATTCCGCCTCGTCTCCGGGGTTCAGGTCTTCCTGCTGCAGGAGAGTGGCGTAGCCCTGTATGGCATTTATCGGCGTTTTAAACTCATGCGAGACGTTGGAGACGAAATCGGTCTTCATGATCTCGGTCGAGCTGAGTTCCTGCGTCATGATGTTGAAGTCGGTGTAGAGGTCCTGCACCTCGCCGATGCGGCTCGTCGTGTCCATGCGCTGCGTGAAGTCGCCCTTTGCAACCTTCTGCATCGCGGTGCCGAGCCTCGTAATCGGGCGGAAGAACGCGCGGCTCAGGAAGAAGTTCACGGTGTAGCCGATGATAATCGAGAAGAACAGCATGATGATGACGACCGGGAAATCAAGCCTCAGGTCGAAGTTCTTTCCGAGAAGTCTCGCAATCTCCGACGTGACAATCAGCATGCCGACAATCTCGGCAAGAACGATTGCCGTGAAGTAGACGCGCAGGTTCAAAGGAAAGATAGGCCGTTTCTTCATGTGTTATTTCTTCACCACCTTATAGCCGATGCCGCGAATCGTGACAATCGAAAAATCCTCATTGTCGCGGAAGCGGTCGCGAAGCCGGCCGATGTGTACCTCGACCGTGTGCGTATCCGTAAAATCATCATAGCCCCACACCTCATCCATCAGCTGCTTACGGGTGAAGATTTTGCCGGTGTACGAGGCCATCTTGTAGAGGAGCATGAATTCCTTCTGCGGAAGGATGAAGCTGCTGTCGCCGACCGTTACGGTAAGCGTGTCGCACTCAAGCGTCGTGCCGCCGATGACAAGCCGCCGCTCGTTCTGGATGCGGGCGCGCCGAAGCAGGGCGCTCACGCGGAGCACCATCTCGTTAATGTTGACGGGCTTTACCATGTAGTCGTCCGTGCCGGACAGGAAGCCCTGTTCCATATCGTCGAAACTGCCCTTCGCGGTAATCATCAGAACAGGAATCGTCTGACCCGCCTCACGCAGCGATTTCACGAGCTCGTAGCCGTTCATCACGGGCATCATAATGTCGGAAATGAGAAGGTCGTAGTATTCCCGGTGCAGGGCAGTAAGCGCCTCCGCGCCGTTCTCTACGGCCGTCACTTCATAATCGTGTTTTGTAAGCACATGCGAAAAGAGCTGGCAGAGTTCGCTGTCATCTTCCGCAATGAGAATTTTCTGCATGAATTATTCGCCTTTCTTCCCCTGTACACGTTCAATCTCATTCTCGCGGTTCCAGAGGAAACTGAAATGCGCCTCCGTCCCCGAAAGAATGCGCCGGAAATTCAGAAAATGCTTCGAGAGCATCAACAGGCCGACCGCAGTGAATATGATCTGCCCGACGTAGTCCTTCGTAAACAGCCCGTACAGCACCGGCGCGTAAATTGCGACCGAAGCCGGAACGAAGCAGATGTAATCGGTAATAATGGCAATCAGGAGGCTGATCAGAAGCAGCACGAAGAACAGCTTCACGCTGTAGGCAAGGATTGTTCCGCCCGTGCAGGCGAGACCTTTGCCGCCGCGGAAACTCATCGTCACCGGAAACATGTGGCCGAGGATGCACGCAGAGCCCGCGCATACCTTCGCAAGCGGGACGAGCGGAAAGAGCATCGCGGTAGCCCGCACAATGAGAAATGCCTTGAAAATATCGAAAAGGGCGCAGAATGCCCCTACCTTCTTCCCGTACACGATTACGGCGTTCGATGCTCCCGCGTTGTGGGAGCCGGTGTTACGGATGTCTTCCCCCTTAAGAAGCCCGATCAGATAAGCGGGGTTTACGCATCCGAGAAGATATCCGCATAAGGTGCCGAATAAGATAGCCTGCATAAGAAAAACCCCCTTTCGCTTCCATTATAAACGAAAAGGGGTTAATTTGCTATCAAATTTTGTTGAAAACTTTAACTTTCAGCGGGCTTCCGAACATACTTCGTAAAGCGGAAAATGATATCGTAACACGTCTGTTCCTCACCCTCCTCAATGCATTCCCACTCGGGATCCTGATCGAGGTTCGGAAAGTACGTGTCGGCCTCGTACGAATAATCGGTCTTCGTCACATAAGCCGTGTCGCAATAAGGCAGGAACTGGCGGTAGATGCTTGCGCCGCCGATGATGTAGACGTCTTCCGACGGGTACTGCGAGGCAGCATCAAGAGCCTCCTTCACGCTGTGCGCGACAACTGCGTCCGGAATGGAATACGAAGGATTGCGGGTGATAATGATGTTAACCCGGTTCTTCAGAGGCTTTCCGCCGGGAAATGTTTCCAGCGTGCTCCGCCCGAAGATGACAACCTTTCCCTTTGTCTTCGACTGAAAGAAACGAAGATCTGCGGGGATACTCACAAGAAGTTGGTTCTTAAGGCCGATGCCCCAGTTCTTGTCTACGTTAACGATACAATTCATAAATCTTTCCTTTCAGATGGCTTTTAGAAAAATGCCCTCTCTCCGAAAGGAAAGAGGGCATCGGGTTTATTTGATTTCCACTACCCAGCCTTCCGGTGCTTCAATCTCACCCATCTGGATGCCGGTAAGGGTCTCACGAAGCTTCGTGCATACAGGACCCATCTCGGTCATGCCGCTCGGCAGGAAAATCTCATCGCCGTGGTTGTCGATGCAGCCGACAGGGGAGATAACCGCTGCGGTACCGCAGAGACCGCACTCCGCGAAATCCTTGAGCTCTTCGACGAATACTTCACGCTCCTCAACCTGCATTCCGAGATAGTGCTCCGCA
>JAGAES010000079.1 GCA_017613055.1 Lachnospiraceae bacterium
CATCGACATCGATTGGAATTGAGGCGCACGGAAACAGAGTCGAACGCCCCGGCCGTATGAAATGTCCGGGAAACTTCCTGCATTCGACAACAACACATTGCACTGTAATTGTAAGCTGCAAAGGTTTTCATTTCGTTGTGCTCCTTTCTTCAAGTTGGCGTTATGATAACACCATCAACCTACTATGTCAATAGGCAATTTATATTTTTTCAAAATTTTTTTATTCCGCGTCAATTGTGGACACCCGCATCGTACCCTCCTCAAGTACCTGCAGCACAAGGCGCACGGTATCAAGAGAAGTCAGAAGCGGCACGTTGTTCTGGGCCGCCACGCGGCGGATTGCGACGCCGTCACCGTAGTGCACGCCGGAGATGATGGCACGCGTGTTGATGACGTAGCTGACGTATCCGGCACGGATTGATTCGAGTACTTCCTCACTGCCCTCGCTCGGCTTGTGACGGATTCTCGTACGGATTCCGTGCTCCTTTAATACCTCACCGGTCAGCGACGTTGCCTCGATGTTGAAGCCCATGTCATAGAACCGCTTGATCAGAGGAAGCGTCTCTTCCTTATCCTCATCGGCTACGCTAACGAGAACCGTGCCGTAGCTCTTGAGACGGAGGCCGGATGCAATGAGCGCTTTATAAGCCGCGCGGTGCAGAAGCTTATCGTAGCCGATTGCCTCGCCGGTCGACTTCATCTCGGGCGACAGGTACGCGTCCATGCCGAACAGTTTCGAGAATGAGAATGCCGGTACCTTTACATAATAACGGCTCTTCTCCTTCGGATAGATTTCCGTGATGCCCTGCTCCTTGAGCGACACGCCCAGAGAGACAAGCGTTCCGATGTCCGCAAGCGGGTAACCCGTTGCCTTAGACAGGAACGGCACCGTACGGGACGAACGCGGGTTTACCTCAATAATATAGACCGTGTCGGTCGGATCGACGATGAACTGGATGTTATAAAGTCCCCGGATGCCGATGCCGATACCGAGACGTTTCGTGTAATCGAGAATCGTCTTCTTTACACCGTCCGAAAGGCTGTACGAAGGGTACACGCTGATGGAGTCGCCGGAATGCACACCGGTGCGCTCCACGAGTTCCATGATGCCCGGTACGAAAACGTCCGTTCCGTCGCATACCGCGTCGACCTCGACTTCCTTACCGCGAATGTAGCGGTCTACGAGAACGGGCTTGTCCTCGTCAATCTGCACGGCCGTGCGCATATACTCCCAGAGCGATTCCTCTTTCGCTACAATCTGCATCGCGCGGCCGCCGAGTACGAAACTCGGGCGCACAAGCACCGGATAACCGATTTCCTTCGCGGCGGCGATACCGGCTTCGATGCTCGTTACCGCTCTGCCGGTCGGCTGCGGGATGTTCAGCTCAAGAAGCAGATGCTCAAACGCGTCACGGTTCTCCGCCTTGTCGATTGCCTCGCAGTCCGTTCCGAGAATCTTTACTCCGCGCTTTGCGAGCGGCTCGGCAAGGTTCACGGCGGTCTGTCCGCCCAACGTTACGATGACGCCCTCGGGGTTCTCAAGCCGGATGACATTCATGACGTCCTCGACGCACAGCGGCTCGAAATACAGCTTGTCCGAACAGGTGTAGTCGGTCGAAACGGTCTCCGGGTTATTGTTGATAATGATGGCCTCGTAACCGGCCTTCTGAATCGTCTGTACCGCGTGTACGGTCGAGTAATCGAACTCAACGCCCTGGCCGATACGAATCGGACCGGAGCCGAGCACGATGACCTTCTTCTTATCGGAAACGCGCGACTCGTTCTCCTCTTCGTATGTCGAGTAGAAATAAGGGATGTAACTCTCAAACTCGGACGCGCACGTATCAATCATCTTATAGACAGGCATGATGCCAGCCTGCTCACGAAGCCTGAACACCTCCGTCTCCGGCATGTTCCAGAGCCGTCCGATCTCGCGGTCGCCCATGCCGATCCGCTTTGCTTCATAAAGAACGGACAGGTCAGCGGGATGCTTTTTGATTCCCTCTTCCGCATTGATGATGTTTCGAATCTTTCGAAGGAAGAACAGGTCAATCGCGGTCACTTCGGCAATCTTTTCATTGCTGCAGCCAAGACGCATCAGCTCCGAAATCGCGTACAGCCGGTCGTCGGTACCAGTGCGGATATAGTTAAGAAGTTCTTCTTCGCTCTTTCCTTCGAACTACGCAAGTCTCAGATGCGTTGCGCCGTTCTCGAGCGAACGGAAGCCCTACAGCAGGCTTTCCTCGAACGTTCTGCCGACGCTCATGACCTCACCGGTCGCCTTCATCTGTGTCGAGAGCGTGTTGTTCGCATCGGCAAATTTGTCGAACGGGAAGCGCGGCAGCTTCGTCACCACATAGTCGAGCGCCGGCTCGAACGAAGCAAGCGTGTTCGCAAGATGAATCTCGTCTAGTGTCATGCCGACACCGATTTTCGCGGATACGCGCGCAATCGGATAGCCGCTCGCCTTCGAAGCAAGCGCCGAAGAACGCGACACGCGCGGGTTGACTTCTATCAGGTAGTATTGGAACGACTTCGGGTCAAGCGCAAACTGCACGTTGCAGCCGCCCTCGATTTTGAGCGCGCGGATGATTTTGATCGCGCTGTCACGAAGCATATGATATTCCTTGTTCGTAAGCGTCTGCGAAGGGCAGACGACAACCGAATCGCCCGTGTGGATTCCCACCGGGTCGAGGTTTTCCATGTTACAGATCGTGATGGCGGTGTCATTGCGGTCGCGCATCACTTCGTATTCGATTTCCTTATAGCCGCGAACGCTCCGCTCCACAAGCACCTGGCTCACCGGAGACAGCTCGAGCGCATGCTTTAACATCGGCAGGAAGTCCTCTTCCTTCTCGACAAATCCGCCGCCCGTACCGCCGAGCGTAAACGCGGGACGCAGTACGACCGGATAACCGATCCGTTCGACCGCTTTCTGCCCTTCTTCGATGGTGCTTACCGTTTCGGACGGAAGCACCGGCTCGCCGAGGCTCTCGCACAGTTCTTTAAAGAGCTCGCGGTCCTCCGCCTGCTCAATGCTTCGGCTTCTCGTTCCGAGCAGTTCGACGCGGCACTCCGCAAGAATGCCCTTCTTCTCGAGCTGAATCGCAAGGTTCAGACCGGTTTGTCCGCCGATGCCCGGAAGAATCGCATCCGGACGCTCGTAGCGGATAATCTTCGCGAGATATTCAAGTGTTAACGGCTCCATGTAGACTTTGTCGGCGATTCTCGTGTCGGTCATGATTGTCGCTGGGTTCGAGTTACAGAGCACGACCTCGTAGCCCTCTTCACGAAGCGCAAGACATGCCTGCGTTCCGGCGTAGTCAAACTCCGCCGCCTGTCCGATGACAATCGGGCCGGAGCCGATGACGAGTACTTTTCTGATGTCGGTTCTCTTCGGCATGACTACATCGCCTCCTTCCCGCACGGATTCTCCGCTTCTTCGCCGAGAACCAGCTCCCCGGTCCGCATCATTTTGATGAAGCGGTCAAACAGGTACGAGCTGTCCTGCGGACCCGGCGCACTCTCCGGATGGTACTGCACGCTGAACGCGCGCATCTCCGGGCAGGCAACGCCCTCAATTGTATTATCAAGAAGATTCACATGCGTCGCCATCAGCGGTGTTTCGTCAAGGCTCAACGCGTCCACCGCGTACGAATGGTTCTGCGAAGTAATCTCGATTTTTCCTGTCGTAAGGTCTTTCACCGGGTGGTTTCCGCCGCGGTGACCGAATTTCAGTTTATAGGTCTCTGCGCCAAATGCCAGAGATAAAATCTGGTGTCCGAGGCAGATTCCGAAGATCGGTTTTTTGCCGATAATCTGCTGTATCGTGTCGATTGTCTCGGGTACGTCGGTCGGGTCTCCCGGGCCGTTCGAAATGAAGACGCCGTCCGGGTCCTTCGAAAGGATGACGTCCGCAGGGGTGTTCCACGGAACAACCGTCACCTTGCATCCTCTCCGGTTCAGGGAGCGGACGATGTTCTGTTTCATGCCGCAGTCAATCGCGACAACGTGGAGCGGTTTGCCGCTTTCCGCGTTGATTGCATCCGGTCGGCCGCTGCAATCCAAGCAGGCTTCCGACACATACTCCGTTTTGGTGCTGACACGCGATACCGCGTCGGTCGGAACGACATAATTCTTAAGCTTCGAAAGGCACTCCGCAAGCGGGGTGTCCGCATCGGTCAGAAGCGCGAGCCGGCTTCCGTAATCTCTTACGGAACGCGCAAGCTTTCTCGTGTCGACGCCCGAGAGTCCGACGATCCCGTACTGCTTCATCACGTCTCCGAGTGTTCTCGTGCTTCGGAAGTTGGAGGGCTCATCGTTATACTCGCGAACCACCAGCGCGCCGATGGTCGGTCGTAACGACTCGTAATCATCGTCCGCCATTCCGTAGTTACCGATCAGCGGATATGTCATGACGACTGCCTGATCCGTGTACGACGGGTCCGAAAGAATCTCCTGATAGCCGACCATGGAGGTGTTGAAAACAAGCTCTAAAATCCGCTCGCCGTCCGCGCCGAATGCGCCTCCGATATATTCCTGTCCGTCCTCAAGGACGAGTTTCCGTTTTCCTGCCGAACTCATGTCATTTCTTCCTTTCGTTCCTGCAAACTGTTACCGTATAAAGTATCCTCTGCGCATTATACGCGCACGCGCGCGGGAATGCAAGTCTCATTTTCCGCCTGAGCGCCTGCTACCCGCGAGCTGTCTTCTCAGTTCTCCGACAGCCGCTTTTCGAAGCGGTTCTTCCGTTCGTCCGTTGGCACCGAAGTCGGGTAATCGCCGTCGAAACAGGCGCTGCAGTATCCCTGTCCGCCCGCGAGCTCCGAAAGCCGTTCGGTCGGGAAGTAGCCGAGCGAATCCGCGCCGATCATCGCCGCAATCTGCTCGGTCGTGTGCGCGGTCGCAATCAGCGACGATGTCGAGTCCACATCCGTTCCGTAGTAGCACGGGAACCGGAACGGCGGCGCCGTAATCCGCATATGGATTTCCGTTGCGCCGGCTTCCCGGAGAAGCTTCACAATCTGCTCGCTTGTCGTGCCGCGGACAATTGAGTCATCTACGAGCACGACGCGTTTGCCGGAAACCGCGCTTTCAACCGGCGACAGCTTAATCTTAACCTGCGTCGAGCGGTCCTTCGGCGCGATAAATGTGCGGCCGATGTATTTATTCTTCACAAGCCCGATTCCGTACGGGATGCCCGAGTACCGGCTGAAACCGAGCGCCGCGTCAATGCCCGAATCCGGAACGCCGATGACGATGTCCGCCTCGGCAGGATGCGTCTCGGCAAGAATCTCCCCCG
>JAGAES010000080.1 GCA_017613055.1 Lachnospiraceae bacterium
GTTCGGCTACTGCACCGAGTTCATCATCCTTCTTGAGAAGGAATTCGGAGCCAAGGAAGAGATTGATTTCAAGACCTTCCTGTCCTCGATCGGCGATTCGATCGTATGTGTTGCCGATGACGATGTCGTTAAGGTTCACGTCCATACGAACGACCCCGGTCTTGCAATCCAGAAGGCGCTTACCTACGGGCAGCTGTCCCGCATGAAGATTGACAACATGCGCGAGGAGCACAACGAGCGCGTTATCATGTCGAATGAAAAGGAAGCCGAAGAGAAGGCCAAAGCACCGAAGGAACCGCCTAAGGAGATGGGATTTATCGCCGTTTCCGTAGGCGAGGGAATGAATGAGATCTTCCGCGGGCTCGGCGTCGATTATGTAATCGAAGGCGGTCAGACGATGAATCCGAGCACGGAAGACATGCTGACGGCAATCGATAACGTGAATGCGAAGAACATCTTCATCCTGCCGAACAACGGCAACGTCATTCTTGCCGCAACGCAGGCGAAGGCGCTTACCGAAGGTAAGAATATCTTCGTAATTCCTTCGAAGACCGCTCCGCAGGGCATCAGCGCGATGGTGAGCTTTCTTGCCGACCGCAGTGCGGAAGAGAACGAGCAGCTTATGACCGAAGCGCTCGGCGCTGTCAAGAGCGGCGAGATTACCTACGCGGTCCGTGACACGAGCTTCGACGGAAAGGAAATCCACGAAGGCGATATCATGGGCATTGCGGACGCCGGCATTCTTGCCGTCGGGCCGGATGTTTCGGAAGTTACGATCGAACTTGTGGATGACCTCGTGGACGAGGATTCGGGCCTTGTAAGCATCTACTTCGGCGCGGACGCGACCGAGGAAGACGCGCAGGCGATTGCGGATACCATCGGCGAGAACCATCCGGATATTGATGTTGAGGTTCATTTCGGCGGTCAGCCGGTATACTATTACCTGCTTTCCGTTGAGTGATAATCGGTTAAGATTAAAAGGGCTGAGTCTGTTCAGCCCTTTTCCCGTAAAAAGGGGATATGCATGAAGACTACAGATCCCGTAAAAAAGGTGAAAGGCATCGGCGACAAGTCCGTCAAGCTGTACGAGAAGCTCGGCATCCGTACGGTTGGGGACTTGTTGTGTCATTTTCCGAGAGGATATGAGCGCTACGAGGAGCCGGTCCTTGTTTCGGCGGCCGCCGACGGGGTGACCTGCACGGTTTCCGGTATGCTCACGTCGCCCGCAAGACTCATTCCGAAGGGGGCAAAGAAGATTGTCATCGCCCACATCCGTGACATCTCCGGCGAGACGGAGCTCCGCTGGTTCAATACGCCTTACATTATCAAGCAGCTTCCGGTCGGGAAGAGGCTTTTATTCCGCGGGAAGGTTGCCCGCATGGGAAGAACTGTTTCGATGGTGCACCCGGAAGTGTTCACCGAAGAGGAGTACCGCGGGCGCATGAAATCGCTTCGTCCGGTTTATCACCTGACGGCGGGACTTTCGTGCAATGCGGTCTCGAAGGCGGTACGTGCGGCGCTTGCCGAGACGGAAATTGAAGATTACATGCCGAGGAAACTCCGTACGGAGCGGGGCTTCATGAAACTTTCGGACGCTTACGGAGAGATTCACTGCCCGAAGGACGAGTCGGTGACGAAGGACGCGATCCGCCGGCTTTCCTATGACGAATTCTTTAAGTTCCTTGTGTCGATGCGCCATGTGAAGGCGGGCATACTGAGGGAGCCGAACAGCTTTTTGATCGAGCGGCATTCGTACGCGGAAAGGATTCAAAGCGCGCTTCCTTACGAACTGACCGGCGCCCAGAAAAAGGTGCTTTCCGAGATTGCCGCCGACCTGCAGGGACCTTATCCGATGCAGCGGCTGCTGCAGGGCGACGTCGGTTCCGGAAAGACGATTGTGGCGCTTCTTGCGCTTTCGATGTGCGCCGAGCAGGGCTTCCAGGGATGCCTGATGGCGCCGACCGAAGTGCTTGCGAGACAGCACCTTGAGACGTTTACGAAACTGCTTGAACCGTTCGGCATTCAGGTCGCCCTTCTGGTCGGTTCGCAGAGCGCGGCCGAACGCCGCAAAGTGCTCGCCGGCCTTGCGGACGGCACCTATGCGATTGCCGTCGGCACGCATGCGCTTTTTCAGGAGAAGGTGAGTTTTCAAAACCTCGGTCTCGTTGTTGTGGACGAACAGCACCGTTTCGGCGTGAAGCAGCGCGAACAGCTGATGAAGAAAGGCGCGATGCCGCATCTTCTGATCATGAGCGCGACGCCGATTCCGAGAACGCTTGCGATGATGCTGTACGGCGACATGGATATCTCGCTTCTTTCCGAGCAGCCGGCGGAACGGCTTCCGGTTAAAAGCTGCGTCGTGGACGGTTCCTACCGCCCGACGGCGTACAATTTCATCAAAAAACAGGTCGCCGCGGGCGGCCAGGTATACGTAATCTGCCCGATGATCGAGGAAAGCGAGAATTTCGATGCGGAAAATGTGACCGACTACGCGGACAAACTGCGCGAAGAACTCGGCGGCATCACCGTTGCTTCCTTACACGGACAGATGAGCGCCGCGGACAAGAACCGGATTCTTTCGGAATTCGCGTCGGGGCAGGTGTCGGTACTTGTCAGTACGACGGTAATCGAGGTCGGAATCAATGTTCCGAACGCGACCGTGATGATGGTGGAGAATGCCGAACGGTTCGGATTATCCGGGCTGCACCAGCTGCGCGGGCGTGTCGGAAGAGGAGAGAAACAGTCCTACTGCATCTTCGTTCAGGGCAATGATGACGCCGAGACGAAGGAACGGCTGTCGGTGCTTCTTAAGGCAAGGGACGGCTTTACGATAGCGGAAGAGGATCTCAGGCTTCGCGGGCCGGGCGATTTCTTCGGAATCCGCCAGAGCGGCGATATGGATTTTCAGATTGCGGACGTCATCCGCGACGCGGAATCGCTCCGCTTTGCAAAGGAAGACGTCGAGGCGCTTTCGGACGCGGAAGCGGAAGACATGTACGAACTTTTGATTGCAGATAAAGCGGACGTTGTGATATACTGAAATTTGGGAATTTATAACGACGGGAGAATTCGTTATGCTTGGTCTTATTTATCTTCTTTTGTGCACCGGAATCGGGTGGGCGATTGTCCGGTCTGTATTCCCGAACTTACGGAATTTCTGCAAAAA
>JAGAES010000081.1 GCA_017613055.1 Lachnospiraceae bacterium
CCCTTTCCGGCTTACGCCGGTAATCTCGAAAAATGTGACACGCCCGTAACCGCGCACTGTCACAATGTCGCCGGCATTCAGAATCCGGCTGTTATTCTCGCAGAGCCTTCCGTTTAAGAAGACCTTCCGTTCCCGAAACAGATCATTCACCTCTTTCCGGGACAGATTGAACGTCTTCGCAATGACTCCGTCGATTCGTTCCGAACTGACCGCAATCGAGAGTTCTTCTCCTTTGCCTGCTGCCACCTCCGGGAGCGCTTCGATTTCGGTACAGTTTACGGGGGTGTGCCTGATCTGTGTCAGATTTTCCGCAATATATTCTACCATTGTAGAATCAACCACGGCATAGGCGCATGCCCCGTCCATATAAATATCTCCGACCTTCTCACGCTCGATTCCGAGGTTCATAATCGCCCCGAGATAATCCCTGTGAGAAAGCGTTTCCGCATATTTCTCCATGCGCGGCGCAATCTTAAGAAACGCTATCGGGAAAGCCTCCTCATACCCAAGCGTCTCCGGATCTCCGAACCGCACCATGACGCGTTCGGCCGTTTCCGTGCCGCCCTCCAACGTGTACGGAATGTGCGGAAACTGCTTCTGTGCTTCATAAAAAGAAGCCAGCTCCCCGATTCCGAGAAAACCGGTAAAGGCAAACCGCCCTTCGGCATCCGCCCGGTTTGCAAGTTCGGCAAATCGCTTCTTCAGAAACTCTTCCGCTTCCATCGTCAGCCCTTCTTCGAATAAACCAGCAGCGTATCGTCCTTTTTGATCACGGTCCGTCCGTTCGGAATAACCGTCCTTCCGCGCCGCTCGATTGAAACAATCAGTTCAAGCCGCGAGATGTCGAGGTCGCGTATCATTTTCCCGACCCACGGATGTTCCGCATTGATCTTGATCTCACGGAGGTCAATCTTGCGCGTATCGTCAAAGTTCGGCGCAGCGAAGACAAGCACGTCGTTCGCCATAATCCGAAGCTCGCCGTCCGGCACAATCTCCTCTTCGCCCGCGTCCTTCTTACGAAGTACGACAACCAAAAGAAGCTGGGGGGGAAATGCGATGTCCTTAACAAGCTTCCCGACATACGGATGCTTTGCGCCGACAACCGAAGTCACGAATCGGATCTTCTGCTCCTCCGCGGCTTCTCCGACATATCTCACGCGCTGGTACTGCTCCACGAAACCGGCGCTGATGATACCGGTCGGGACCGCCACCATGCCGACGCCGAGGAAGGAAATTACCATCGACATAATCTTGCCTGCAGTCGTAATCGGGGCGATGTCGCCGTAACCGATGGTCAGAATCGTCGAAGCCGACCACCAGATGCCCGAGAACGCATTCTTAAACACGCCGGGCTGGGCTTCGTTTTCAAGGCTGTACATACAAAGCGAGGCCGCCACCATCAGAATCAGAATCATGATGATGGACGAAAACAGCTGTTTCCTTTTATCCTTCAATACGTCGACAATGACATTGAAGGCGTCGTATTTGGCGTTGACTTTGAAGAGACGGAATATACGGATTACGCGGAACATCCGGAAGGCAACCGCACCCGCAGGGAATACAAGCGGGAGGTAGGTCGGAAGAATCGCAAGCAGATCAATCATTCCGAAAAATGAGAAGACAAATGCGACCTTCGCGCCCCAGTACGAACGTTTCGGGTACAGATAATCGGCCGTCCAGAGACGGAGCAGATACTCAATCGTGAAGAATACTACCGTGCCCCACTCGATGACAGCTAACGGCGTTTTGAAATCCTTCGACACATCAAACGTGTCGAAAAACACAGCGAAAAGGTTCAGGAAGATTGCGCAGACAATCACAATATCAAACGCACGGCTTATGAAGTCGTCGTTCGTCCCGATCTGAATGATGTGAAAGATTCGTTTCTTCTTGTTCTCCATGATATCTCCCATAGAACCCTTTTCCCCGGTTTTCGCCGGATGCTTCCGAGTGGCAGTCAGCCTGTTTCGGGAACTGTCTTGCCCCTTGCCACGTTCATAGCATTTGCCTACTCTTCCGCTTTCTCTTCGCCCCGGAACTTCCGCGAGCCGCCGCATGCAATCAGCAGGAGCACAATATAGTAAGCGACCATAATTCCAAGTGTAATCCACGTCATCAGCGCGCTCTTCGGAGCCATGCCGATCAGCACGAGAAGCGGCGCACCGAGCAGGATTGCAAAGCTCGAGCCGATAACGAGGTTGTTCGCGGCCGGTGTCTCAAGCTGCGGGTCCACCTCGCGAAGTAACAGCACGCCGGAACTAATCGTTCCGGTCATCATGCCGTACATCGACATCAGTCCCTCGTAATAGTATGTCGGGTAGATGCGCTTGCAGACGTATTTCAGGTTGAAGAGCGTCACGGTCGCGCCGGCCACCGCCATCAGCGCGAACGGAAGCCAGAGCCCCTTCAGGTCCTCGATGTCAATCGACGCGATACCCGCGATAATCATAATGTCAAATGCCAGCCCGGAGATGCGGGACAGCAGGTAATTGTTCTGGTACTGCTTCTCCATGACACGGTGCTTCTTGAGATTCTTAAGAATCACGCGCGTCAGGATGGCAAGTCCCGAGCCGATCATGAAGTTGAAGCCCCACAGAAGGCCGTTAATCGTCTTGCCGGCGCCTTCGCTGATTGCGGAGATTCCGGAGGTGAGCCCCCAGGTCGCAAGATACGTGATCAGGTACACTAAAAGCACAAGCGCGAACTGCATCGAAAGGCGGTCGAGAGACTCCGCAATCGGCATCTCATCGTGGTTCTGGAAATGGTCCACCGTAACCGAACCGTCCACGATTTCCTGGTCGAGCTTTTTAATCTTCCCCTTGCGGAGC
>JAGAES010000011.1 GCA_017613055.1 Lachnospiraceae bacterium
ATCGGAACCTCTCACGGCGCATATAAGTTCACCGCTGCGCAGTGTACGAGAAATGCCGACGGCATCCTTGTTCCCCCGCCGCTCCGTTTCGACGTACTCGAAGAGTGCATCAAGAGACTGCCCGGTTTCCCGATCGTTCTTCACGGTTCCAGCTCCGTTCCGCAGGAATTCGTTAAGATGGTTAACCAGTACGGCGGCAACATGCCTGACGCCGTAGGTATTCCGGAAGAGCAGCTCCGTAAGGCAGCTCAGCTGGCCGTATGTAAGATCAATATCGACTCCGATATCCGTCTTGCAATGACCGGTAACATCCGTAAGTACTTCGCTGAGCATCCGGATCATTTTGATCCCCGCCAGTACCTGAAGCCCGCTCGTCAGGCCGTTAAGGACATGGTAGCTCATAAGATTAAGTACGTACTTGGTTCCGACAACAAGATTTGATATGAGCGATAAGCGAGCGCTTACGCGCCCGCGAACCGGTTTTTTATGAACAGGAAGGGTCCCTGAAAACGAAAGTTTTCAAGGGCCCTTTTTTTGGTACTCAAAAGGCAGAAGCATTCAGGTTTGTGCCGTTTTGCGCCTTGTTTTCGGAATTCTCATGGTTTTTTCGGATAGTGTGGTACTCAAAAGGGAAAAACAGCACTGTGGGTACCATTCCCCGCAGTCCTAAATGGTACTAAATTGTTGAAATTCTTAAATGAGTACCAAGGATAGACATTTCGGGAATCAACATCCTGAAGAGGAGTGGTACTCAAGTCAAGAAAAATGCAAAGTGGATACCATAAGAAAGACTTTTAATGGTACCATTTTGCATTTTTTCAGCATTGAGTACCATATAAACGGAATATCCGGTCCCTGCGGAAGCTTGTAAGGGCTAATTGCCCGGGGCGGATGGACACCAAGCGACCGGATACCGGGCGAATGGCGTCAGGTGAAAGAACCCGCGCGGACAGAACCCGGGCGGATTTCATGCGAGGGGGCGTTCGGAAATCCCTTGACATTTTCCGCGGAAAATGATATGGTATCCCTACCGAAACGGAGGGCGCAAACTCCGACGGTTCTTTCCGGTAATCCCGAAGGGGAGCCGGGTCTTATTTCGGTCATATCGGCCGCATTACCCGCATACGAACGCACCTTGACAATTGATTCTTTCTGAAATTCTGCAATTCTAAATATCTATGATTCTGAAAGGACAATCCAAATGAAACAGAAACATAAAAGGACGACGGTCTTTCTGCTGACGGTCTGTCTTGTGCTGTCTCTCTTTCCGGGGACGTCGTTCGCGTCCGGGAACGGGACGGGGCTTGCTTATTCGATGACGACTCCGGTGTACTTTCTTCTGAAGGAGGAGCCGGCGGGGCGTTGGCTTGAGACCTATAACTGGATTCATACGATTAACATAGGCGGAGTGACACATCCCGCGTATTGCGTGGAGTCGATGAAGATGAGTCCCGAGGACGGGATGCTGTACCGGCAGGTGGATGCGTCGGGCATGAACTATTCGGAGACGACGATGTCGGGCATGCGCGAGATCTTACGGAACGGGTATCCGTACACGACGAAGATCTGCGGCATCGACTTCGGAAGCGATACCGTGAAGGCGCAGGCGGCGACGCAGGCAGCCATAAGAATGTGGGCTTCGTACCGGAAGGAACAGGAGAACGCTTCCTACAACGTCTTTCTGTTCTGGAATCCCGAACCGAGGACCGGAAGCGCATTGGTGAAAGCCGGCACGGCACCTGGAGCAGCGGATGTGTACAACGCGGCGATTGCACTCTTTTTGCTTGCAAAAAGCGGACAGACGACAACGATCACCGCTGCATTTGACTTGCAGACGATTACGCTACCGGAAAGCACAGGAGGGGATTACTTCGAAATCTCGCTGACGCTTTCTCTTACCAACTGCGAGTACGGGACGCTTTCGTTCAGCGAGGCGGGCGCCGTAATCACGGGAGTGACCAGAGGAACCGCGGATCGGATTGAGAACGGAGCAACCGTAAAGGTACGGGTTCCGGCTTCCGCAGGCGGAAAGACGATGACGGTGCTCGCGAGCGGGTACAGCACGAAGGCGGTTTCTTCGCTTCAGTTCTACGCCGAGGATACGGGACACCGGCAGAGGCTTTTCGTCGGAAGGACGGATCAGTACGGCGTGACCGTTAAGGAGCAGCACGTAAGCATTCCGTCTCCGACACCGACCCCGCGTACCAATCCGGTATCTATCTCGAAGCGGGCGCTGACAACGTCTTCTTCGGGCTCCGCGCCCGGCGGTTCGGAAGGCGACGCGCAGGAACTGAAAGGCGCAAGGCTTCAGATTCTCGACCGCAACCGAAACGTGCTTTTCGAGTGGGTGACGGACGGAAAGGAGAAGCAGCTGAACGCCGTGCTTGTTGCCGGTGAAACGTATATCCTCCATGAGGTGTCGGCGCCTCCCGGGTACGTGCTTGCGAAGGACCAGACATTTACCGTGAACTCGGACGGAACGATCAACAAAGTCGTGATGGAAGACAAACCGACGCGCGTCGAAATCAGCAAGAAATCCGGTCTGAACGGAGCGCTTCTTGCGGGAGCAAGAATGCAGATCTTCGACGGGAACACGCTTGTGCACGAGTGGGTGACGGACGGCGGCACGCACACGCTGGTCGGGCAGCTGACCGCGGGGAAGACGTACCGGCTGCATGAGGTTTCGGCACCGGCGGGGTACCTGATCGCGGCGGACGTCACATTTACCGTAGGAACGACAGGCGAATGGGACCATGTCGAGATGATCGATGACTACACGAAGGTCATCATCAGCAAAGTGAGCCTTGTGAGCGGCGAAGAGCTCGCCGGGGCGGAGCTGACGCTTACCGATGAAAGCGGGACGGAAGTCGCCTCGTGGGTGACCGACGGAACGCAGACGGTTGTCTCGGCGGTTCTGAATCCGGGCGAGACGTACACGCTTACGGAGGTCAGCGCGCCGCAGGGCTACCTGACGGCCGAAACCGTGTGCTTCCGCTACGGCGAGGACAGCCCGACCGTCGTGATGAAGGACGCGCCGACGGTCGTCGTGACCGCGAAGAAGGACCGCGCGACCGACGACTACCTGCCGGGAGCGAAGATGCAGATTCTCGACACCGCGGGAAATGTCATGGAGGAATGGGTCAGCACCGACTCGGACCACCGGACGGTCGCGAAGCTTGCGGCGGGAGAGAAGTACATCCTCCACGAGGCGGAGGCGCCTGAAGGGTATTCGGAAGGTGAGGATATCGAATTTACCGTCTCGAAGGACCGGCGGATTGATGAAATCGTCTGCTACAACATCCGCTCGGCGGTGCTTCCCGCGACGCTTCCGGCGCCGGAGACCGGCGACCGGTCGGCGAACTACGTGCTGTATGGAATTTTCGGTTTCCTGGCAGCAGTCAACACCGGAATTCTCGGGCGGCGCAGCAGAAAGCGGAAGCAATAGCATAACGGGACAAACCCGATAACTGCCGTACGGTTCGTGCGGCAGTTTTTTCGGTTGAAAAAAAGCCGTGTAACCGATATAATGGTTATCAGCGGAAAGGAAAGGACTTACGATGAAATATAAACTGCTGATTCTTTTTACGATATTGCTCACGGCCATGGCCGTTACCGCCTGCGGAAAGGATAAGATGACCGTCGAAGGCGAGAACGAGAAGGGGCTGGGCTACTACAACTCCGGCGACTACGAAACCGCGCGGGAGTACTTTGAGCGTGCCCTGAAGCTGGAGCCGAACAACAGGGAAGTGCTTAATAACTACGGAATGGCGCTGATCCAGCTTCGTGAGAACGATCTCGCGCTCGAGCAGTTTAACAACGTCATCAACGAGAAGTCGACCACGAAGAAGACGCAGAAACTCAATAAGTTTGCCTACCGCGGCAAAGGTATCGCCTACATGCAGAAGCTCGAGTTCCAGAACGCGCTCGACTGCTTCGTTGCGGCGCTTGCGATCAGCGCGGATTCCGACTGGAATGTCGACATTATGTACTACAAGGCCAACGCGCAGGAATGCCTCGGCGACACCGACACCGCAATCGAGTCGTACGGCGCGGTTCTCGAAATGGATCCGGGCAACGTGCTTGCGCTTCTTGCAAGAGGCAATCTGTACCGCGAGAAGGGGGACTCCTCCCGCGCGATTTCGGATTACGAGGCGGCGCTTTCGAAGGACAAGGAAAACTACTACGCATACATCGGCCTTTACACCTGCTACCGGGACAAAGGAGACGAAGAAAAGGCGAAGAGCGCGCTTGACACGGCAAGCCGTCTGAAGATCGAGAACAACGAGGATAAGTATCTGCTCGGACAGGTGCATTTCTATCAGCGCAACTACACCTCATCAAAGATTGAGATGCAGAACGCCGTCGAGAACGGCTTTACCGAGGCCAACTTCTTCCTTGCGGAGATTGCGATGCACGAGGAAGAGTACGAGAAGGCCATCGAATACTATGACATTTACCGCGCAAGCATCATTACGACATCGCCGACCGTGTGCAACCAGGAAGCGGTCTGCTACCTTGCGCTGTTCGATTACGACAAGGCGCAGGAGATGATCAACCTGGGGCTTTCGTTCGGGGCTTCGGCGGCGCGCCAGCAGCTGCTTCGGAACCAGATTGCCGTCTATGAGGGACGGTACGATTTCCAGGCGGCGTACGATGCGTTCCAGACATACATCGTCGAGTACCCATACGACGACGAGGCCATCGAGGAGTATAAATTCGTTAAGAAGAGACTTGGATATGATTGAGAATACCGAAACGAAGGAACGCGTGATTCTGGTCGCCGTTGCAGGCAATACTGCGGCAAATGACATCGATAACGTGAAGGAATCGCTCTCGGAACTCGGAGAACTCGTGAAGACCGCGGGGGCGGAGACCGTCGGGCAGGTGATACAGAACCGCGAGACGGTGCATGCCGGGACGTATATCGGCAAGGGCAAGATCGATGAGGTGGCGGAGCTCCTTCGGGAGACCGGCGCGGACGGAATACTTACCGACGACGAGCTGAGTCCCGCGCAGATGAAGAACCTTGAGGACGCGCTCGGGTGCAAGGTCATGGACCGCACGATGCTGATCCTCGACATCTTTGCAAAACACGCTTCCACAAAGGAAGGAACGATACAGGTCGAGCTGGCACAGTTAAAATACCGCGCGACGAGGCTGATCGGCGCAGGAACGGCGATGTCGAGACTCGGCGGCGGAATCGGAACGAGAGGCCCCGGCGAGAAGAAACTCGAAGTGGACCGCCGGCTTATCAGAAACCGCATCAGCCAGCTGAATTCCGAACTGAAGGAAGTGCAGCAGAACCGTGAGACGCAGCGTGCAAGACGCGAGCGGTCGGCAGTGCCGGTCGTCGCGATTGTCGGCTACACGAACGCCGGCAAGTCGACGCTTCTTAACCGGCTGACGGGAGCGGGCGTATTGTCGGAGGACAAACTGTTCGCGACGCTTGACCCGACGACGAGAGCTTATAAGACCGCGGACGGACAGGAGATTCTGTTTACGGACACGGTCGGATTTATAAGGAAGCTGCCGCATCACCTTGTGGACGCGTTCCGCTCGACGCTTGAGGAAGCGAAGTACGCGGACCTCGTGCTGCATGTCGTGGATGCTTCGGGCGAAGCACCGGACGTGCAGATGGCGGTTGTTTACGAAACGCTCGGGAATCTCGGCGTGACCGACAAGCCGGTCGTCACCGCGCTCAACAAGCAGGACATCGCGCAGGGACGCATCTTAAAGGACCTGCGGGCCGACCGGGTCGTGAAGATTTCCGCGAAGACCGGCGAAGGCGTAGAGGAACTCGTCGACACAATCTGCGAAGTGCTTCGTGAGCAGAAGATCTATATTGAGAAAGTGATTCCGTATGCGGAAGCCGGCAAGGTCGCCGAAATCCGCCGGTACGGGGAGCTCCTCAGCGAGGAGTATGTCGCGGACGGAATTTCGGTGAAAGCATACCTGCCGAAAGATTTTCCGGGCACAATCTAAGAAAGGAGCACAGTGGGCCCCTCCTCATGACAATGGTCATCAGGACTCTTCCCACTTCGTGGGCCCCTCCTCATGACAATGGTCATCAGGACTCCGTCAGTTGCTCCGCAACTGACACCTCATGACAAGAGGTAAATGAAAGATTACCCTTCCGAAAACCATAGTAAAACGGGGTTTCGGAAGGGTTTTTCCTTGTTTCGGGGAAATTTCTTTTACGTGAATAAAACCACAAGATGTAGTATTTTTTGTGAAAAATCACCAATAGATTTAGTTGACAACAAAAAACCGCTGTGCTATCATTAAGACAATCGCTTCCGTTCGCGGAAGCATGTTCAGTCGAAAGGAGAAGAGGGAATGATTCAAGTAGCAAAACGTGATGGGGAATTGCGGGATTTTGACATTCAGAAGATTTGCGGCGCGATTGAGAAGGCATTCAAGGCAACCCAGAAGGAGTACACGGATGACATCATCAACCTTCTGGCACTCCGCGTAACGTCCGAGTTTCAGAGCAAGGTGAAGGACGGCGTTGTGGAAGTGGAAGACATCCAGGACTGCGTCGAGCACGTGCTTGAGTCCACCGGTTACACCGATGTGGCCAAGGCGTACATCCTGTACCGTAAGAACCGCGAGAAGATGCGGAACATGAAATCGACGATCCTTGACTACAAGGAGATCGTCAACAGCTACGTTCACGAGGAGGACTGGCGCGTTAAGGAGAACGCGACCGTTACCTATTCCGTGGGCGGACTGATTCTGCACAATTCCGGCGCCATCACCGCCAACTACTGGCTGAGCGAGGTTTATGACCCCGAGATTGCCAATGCGCACAAGAACGCCGACATTCATATCCATGACCTTTCGATGCTGACCGGTTACTGCGCGGGCTGGTCCTTAAAGCAGCTGATTAAGGAAGGCCTCGGCGGAATCCGCGGCAAGATGACCTCTTCGCCGGCAAGACATCTGTCCACGCTCGTTAACCAGATGGTTAACTTCCTCGGCATTATGCAGAACGAGTGGGCGGGCGCACAGGCATTTTCCTCCTTTGACACCTATCTTGCACCGTTCGTAAAGGTCGATGACCTGAGCTATAAAGAGGTAAAGCAGTGCATCCAGAGCTTCGTATACGGCGTGAACACGCCGAGCCGCTGGGGCACCCAGGCACCTTTCAGCAACATCACCCTTGACTGGACCGTTCCGGCGGACATGGCAGAGCTTCCGTGCCTGATCGGCGGCGAGGAGATGGATTTCTGCTACAAGGATTGTAAGAAAGAGATGGATATGGTCAACAAG
>JAGAES010000012.1 GCA_017613055.1 Lachnospiraceae bacterium
GAAGCGCTTTTCAAGACCTTCTTCGGCGCGATTGCGAGCGTGTGCGCATTTGTCTTTATGTACCAGGTGGACAAGATTTCGGTATTGTTCATCATCTTCCCGGTTATCGGCAATTTCGTCTTTAACCGGCGCATCAGTCAGATTGATTATCAGCGGAATAAGGACATGGCGCCGCACAACCGGCGCATCGCGTACATTAACCGTGTCATGTATCTGCCGGATTACGCGAAGGAGATGCGTCTGACCGGCGTGTTCCGCCTCATGAAGCACCAGTACAAAGAGGCGATTAACGGCGTTTCGGACGTAACGAAGAAGTACACGAAGAAGGCGATGGTGCTGCACTGGCTGTACGTCATGTTCACGTTCACATTTATCTTCGAAGGCCTTCTGATCTACGGCGCGTACCGGACAGTCGTGAGCCATTCGATGACGCTCGCGGAACTGTCGGTTATCACGAGCATGATGGTGTCGACCACGTGGATTCTGATCGGGTTCACCGAGGCACTGACGCAGCTGTTCCGAAACGGATTATTCGTTGAATATCTGCGGCATTTCCTTGAATACAAGGAGCGGATTCCCGAGGATTACGCGGGCATCGATCCGGGCACGCAAATCAAGAGCATCGAGTTCCGGGACGTGTCATTTGCCTATAAGGACGAGACCGTGATCTCGCACCTTTCGATGGAATTCCGCGGCGGCAAGACGTACGCGCTCGTCGGGCATAACGGTGCCGGCAAGACGACGATCATCAAGCTGCTGCTCCGTTTCTACGACCCGACCGAGGGGCAGATTCTCTTAAACGGCCGCGACATCCGCGATTACGACCTTCGGAAGTACCGGAACCTCTTCGCGACCGCCTTCCAGGATCACCGGATGTTCTCGATGACCGTAGCGGAAAATGTGATCATGGGCGAGCCGATTCCCGAAGAAGAGAAGGAATCCCGCGTTACGGAAGCGCTGAAGCTGGCCGGCGCGTACGACAAGGTCATGTCGCTTCCGAAGGGCATCGATACGATTCTGACGCACGAGTTCGACGACAAGGGAGCGGTGCTCTCGGGCGGCGAATTCCAGAAGATTGTCGTTGCGCGGGCGTTCGTCAAGGAATGTCCTTTCAAGGTATTCGACGAGCCGTCGAGCGCTCTTGATCCGATTGCAGAGGGAACGCTTTTCGATAATATATACCGCACCTGCGAAAAGAACACTCTCGTGTTCATATCGCACAGGCTAAGTTCCGTGCAGAACGCCGACTGGGTATACCTGCTTTCGGACGGAACCGTGAAGGAAGCGGGGACGCATCGGATGCTGATGGCGCAGGACGGTATCTACGCGGATATGTACAACAAACAGGCGAAGAACTACCTTGCCATTATGGAAGGGGGTGCTTCCGCATGAAACATGTATGGAAAAACCAGGTGTTCCTCTGGAAACTGTGCTTTAAGACATGTCCGGGGTACATGATTTATTTCTTATACGACGCATTCCGTTATCAGGGAATCATCTTCCTTGAGCATGTGCTCGGAATCCGCTACGTGCTTCGCTGTGCGGAGTTTCAGGAGCCTTTCTGGAAGCCGCTTCTTGTAATCGGAATCATCCTGACGGTGAACATGCTCCAGATTATTCCGGACGGATTCTTCATCCACGGCTGGTCGTTCCGGGCGAAACCGAAGCTTTATAAGGCGCTTAAGGAGCAGATGTTCAAAAAGGCAGCCGAACTGGACCTGTCCTGCTACGACGACACGAAGTACTACAACGATTTCGTGCTGGCGGTTGCGGAGGCGGAGAGCTCGATTGACCGGTTCCTCGTTATGTGCAACGGCATCATGCAGGCACTCACGATTCTGTTCACGACGGGTGTGTTCTATCTCGTGACAAATGCGATGGGCATCGTCTTCGTGTTCGCCTCGTTCATCCTCCGGTTCCTTGTATCCAATGTGCTGAATAAGCTGAACTACAAGGTTCGTCTTGAGGTCAATCCGCTTGAACGGAAACGTAACTACGTGAGCCGTGTCTTCTACCTGAACGACTACGCGAAGGAACTTAGGCTTCATCCCGCGGTCGGCGACCGGCTTGAAGAGGAATTTGCCGAGGCGGACGATGAGATCTACAAGGTGGAGAAGAAGGCGGCCGCGAAGCGTACGCTTCTCGGTTTCACCAGAAACTACCTGGCTGCCGATTTCATTATGGACGGTCTGTATATTACGTATCTTGTCTACCAGGCGGCAGTTCTTAAGTCGATTCCGCGAAGCGACGCGGTTGTACTCTTTAACCGTACCGGAAGTCTTCGGAACAGTATGGCAAACCTTGCGGACATCTTCCCGCAGGCGCAGGAGAACAGTTTGTATGTCGACAAGATCCGGGCATTTCTCGATTACGAGCCGAAGATCAGGCAGAATGTCGGCGGGGACGTGCCGGAAGGCAACGCTGAGCTGACGCTTTCGCATGTAAGCTTCCGTTACAACGAGGACGCCGAGGACACGCTCCGCGACATCTCGCTTTCGGTAAAGCCGGGCGAGCATATCGCAATCGTCGGCTACAACGGTGCCGGCAAGACGACGCTAATCAAGCTTCTGATGCGGCTTTACGACCCGACCGGAGGCGAGATTACCTACCACGGGCAGGACATCCGCGAATTCCGGCCGGACGACTACCGGAACCGCTTCGGCGTTGTCTTCCAGGATTACCAGATGTACGGCGCGACACTTGCGGAAAATGTGATTATGAACCGTCTGCCCGCAAGATTCACCGGTTCGGACGCGGTCGAAGTAACGGACGCGCTTACAAGAGCCGGCTTCGGCGAGCGGCTTAAGTCGCTTCCGGCAGGACTCAAGACGCAGGTTACGACCGAGTTTGACAAGGCAGGCGTGAATTTCTCGGGCGGCGAGAGCCAGAAGATTGCGATCTCGAGAGCGTTCTATAAGGATGCGGACATCCTGATTATGGACGAGCCGTCGAGCGCGCTTGACCCGATTGCCGAGTACGAACTCAATAAGGCAATGCAGTCGGCCGCGAAGGGCAAGACCGTATTCTATATCTCGCACCGGCTTTCGACGACGCGGGACGCGGACCGTATCCTGATGCTCGAGAACGGGCGGATTGTCGAGGAAGGCACGCACGACAGTCTTCTTAAGAAGAACGGACGGTACGCCGAAATGTGGCGCGTGCAGGCCGGAAGATACGAAGCAAGTTAATTTATTGAAAAAAGCGAAATGGTGGATAACTTTTCGAAAATCGGGGGTTATCCACCGTTTTTGTATGGTTTTATGGCATTTTGCGCAGATAATCCGACATTTTTATCCACTTTATCCACAATTGCGTTCCATTTATGTAGTATGGCGGGAAGAGGGCTTCGGGGAACGAAATCGGTTGCCTTTACGGGCAAAATGTGGTACAATAGCACAGAATGTGGCATTATGCGGTTTTATGGTGCCAAGGGAGAGGAAACAGAATGGGAATTATTACAAAACTGTTCGGAACACACAGCGAACATGAGGTAAAACGGATCACGCCTTTGGTCGATCAGATTGAGGCGCTGGAGCCGGAATATGAGAAACTTTCGAACGAGCAGCTCGCTCACAAGACCGTCGAGTTTAAGGAGCGGCTTGCGAACGGGGAGACGCTTGACGACCTTCTGGTCGAAGCCTTCGCGACGGTTCGTGAGGCGGCCAAGCGGACGCTCGGACAGCGGGCTTTCCGCGTACAGCTGATCGGCGGCATCGTGCTGCATCAGGGACGTATCGCCGAGATGAAGACCGGTGAAGGAAAGACTTTGGTGTCCACTTTTCCGGTGTATCTGAATGCGCTGACCGGCGAAGGCGTTCACGTAGTAACCGTCAACGATTATCTTGCAAAGCGTGACTCCGAGTGGATGGGGCAGATTCACCGCTTCCTCGGACTGACCGTCGGCTGCATCCTTAACTACATGGACAACGACGAGCGCCGCGAGCAGTACGCGTGCGACATCACTTACGGAACGAACAACGAGTTCGGTTTTGACTACCTCAGAGACAACATGGTTATCTACCGCGAGCGCCTCGTTATGAGAGGGCTTCCGTACGCGGTTATCGATGAGGTGGACTCGGCTCTGATCGATGAGGCGAGAACCCCGCTTATTATCTCCGGCCAGAGCGGCAAGTCAACGAAGCTTTACGAGGTTTGCGATATCCTTGCAAGACAGCTCACAAAGGGTACCGAGACCGAGCTTTCGAAGATGGATATCCTGATGGGGGAGCAGGCGGAGGAGACCGGTGACTTCGTTGTCAATGAGAAGGAGCGCACGGTCAACCTGACCGAGCAGGGCGTTCATAAGGTTGAGCAGTTCTTCAAGATTGAGAACCTTGCCGACGCCGAGAACCTTGAGATTCAGCATAACGTGAACCTCGCTCTTAAAGCGCATAACCTGTTCCAGAAGGATCATGATTATGTCGTTAAGGACGATGAGGTTCTGATTGTCGATGACTTTACCGGACGTATCCTTCCGGGACGCCGCTACAGCGACGGTCTGCATCAGGCAATTGAGGCGAAGGAACACGTGAAGGTAAAGCGCGAGAGCAAGACGCTCGCAACAATCACGTTCCAGAACTTCTTCAACAAGTATGCGAAGAAGTGCGGTATGACCGGTACGGCGCAGACCGAAGAGAAGGAATTCCGTGAGATTTACGGCATGGATGTTGTCTGCATCCCGACCAACAAGCCGGTTGCGCGTATCGACCATGAGGACGCCGTATTCCGCACGAAGAAAGAAAAGTTAAATGCAATCGCCGATGCGGTTGTTGAGGCGCATAAGATCGGACAGCCCGTGCTTGTCGGTACGATTACGATTGAGGCTTCCGAAACCATCAGCGAGATGCTAAGAAAGCGCGGCATCCCGCACAAAGTATTGAACGCCAAATTCCACGAGATTGAGGCCGAGATCATCGCCGAAGCCGGTAAGAAGGGGGCGGTTACGATCGCAACCAACATGGCCGGCCGTGGTACCGATATCCGTCTCGGCGGTGCGATTGACATCCCCGAGGATGCGGAAGCCGCCAACCTTGAACTGATTTACGCCGAAGCCGAGAAGCGCGCCGACGAAATCCGTGCGCTCGGCGGCCTTAAGATTATCGGTACGGAGCGTCACGAATCCCGCCGTATCGATAACCAGCTGCGCGGACGTGCCGGACGTCAGGGCGACCCCGGTGAATCCCGCTTCTATATCTCCCTTGAGGACGATCTGATGCGTCTGTTCGGTTCCGAGCGGATGATGGGTCTCTTCAAGACGCTCGGTCTTGATGACGGCCAGGAAATCCATCACCGGATGCTCAGTAACGTTATCGAGAAAGCCCAGAAGCGTATTGAGGACAACAACTTCGGTATCCGTAAGTCCCTCCTCGAATATGACAAGGTCAACAACGAACAGCGTGAGATTATCTATGAGGAGCGTCTCAAGGTGCTGAACGGCGAGAACATGCGCGCCAACATCATGACGATGGTAAGCCGTACGGTCGATAACATCGTCAACAACTACATCAACGACGACGTCGTTCCCGAAGAGTGGGATCTCCGTTCCCTTACGACCGAACTCGAGAACGAATTCGATATCGACGTCTCCGGCTACACGCTTGAGAACCTTGAGAAACTTAAACACAAGGACATCATCGAGAAGGTCCGCACCGAAGTCGAAGAGCGCTACAAGAAGCAGGAGGCTCAGTTCCCCGAGGAACAGTTCCGTGAGATTGAGCGTGTCTTCCTGCTCCGTTCCATCGACCAGAAATGGATGAACCACATCGACGACATGGATCAGCTCAAGCAGGGTATCGGCCTGCAGTCCTTCGGACAGCGTGATCCGGTTCAGGAATACAAATTCCAGGGCTACGAGATGTTCAACGAGATGACGGACGCCATCTCGTCAGATACCGTCCGTGCCCTTATGCACATTCGCGTTCAGGAAAAGGTTGAGCGTGAGGAAGTGGCCAAGATCACCGGCACCAACAAGGACGACAGTTCCGTTCGCGAACCCGTCCGCCGTGCCGCCAAGAAGGTCATGCCCAACGATCCCTGCCCGTGCGGAAGTGGCAAGAAGTACAAATTCTGCTGCATGAAGAAAGGCGGCTGAGGGGGAAACCCGTGGAACGCCCGAGTCTATTCGGACCATTCAAGTCCCGGAGACGCTTAGTTTGTTCTAAGCAGCTATTCGTTCTTATGAGCAAGAACGCTGCTGCGGAACTCGCTTCGCTCAGACAGTCCTCGCGGCACTCTGTGATGGTTCGTACCCGCTAAGCACAACTAGCGAATGCCCATTCAGACTCGGGCACGCGCCATAAACATCGCTCCGCAGCGGTGTACTGCAGGCGGGCGTTATCTCCTACGGTTTTTGATAAGGAGTTTTTGTATGATTGAGTTAGATCAGATGAAGGCGACGCTTGGTGCGTATAAGCAGCCGCTCAAGGAAGTGGGCGAC
>JAGAES010000082.1 GCA_017613055.1 Lachnospiraceae bacterium
CGTTCCCACTGACTGCCGTCGCCGATGGTCTCTAAAAAATCCTTCATAAAATCCGATAAAAAGGAGGTCTCCCGCAAGCGGGGCCTCCTTTACTCTTATGGTTAGAGAAGAAGTGCTTTAAAATAGCAATTTTGCTATACCGGGCGATACATAACCGGCTACCTGCAAAACCGTTTTGATGGTTATGCTGCGCCCCCTGCAGGTGCATCCATGTGCGTTCTTCCCTATCCGACTCGGTCAAAGACCTGTATTACATGGCGTTCCGGATACGGTTCACCACATAACTCTCTTCGTTCTTGTAGCATTCGATGCAATGCACGGTCTTGATTCCGGCTGCCTTCAATGCCTGCTTGGATCCCTTATAAGGAAGTCCGTTCGTCTTGTTGATCGGCATTACGAAAAATGCGAAGTTCTGTCCGGCTTTGCTCATCATAAACGTTACCGGAATGCATTTCGGATGCGCGCTCGCATCGATGCGGGTAATCGGAACGTTCTCTTCAAGGCTCCAGTCCGGGAAATTCTTTACCAGAATGTTCCGGAAGTATGCCGCGTCACGATGGAAGCTGTCATTGAAATCATAACCGCCGTCTTCGCGGTAGATTCGCTCGGCATCGGGATCCGCAGCGGGGGTATTCACAACCGGAGCAGCAGCCTGCGGGGCAGGCGTGGGAGCGGGCGTTGCCGCCGGCTTCTTACCGGGAGTAACAACCGAATCAACAGCCTTCTTCGTTTCGTTGAAGATGGAGTTCATGATCTTATCAAAAATACCCATTACAAATCCTCCTTGTCAGGACAGGGAAATTAATAAAGCTCCTGCGTAAGACCGGTATGATAATCGTTCGTGCCGCGCTTCAGATCAAGGTATTCCTTCAGGATGATATCCTCAATATCCATGATTCTTCTCTGTGCTTCGGTACGCTTCTTCTTACGGTCACCCATGATAGCGTTCTTGTTCTCTTCGACAACCTTCTTAAGCTCTTCCTGCTCGGCAAGAAGCTTCTCGTAATCGGCTTTCCGCTTTGCAAGAATCTCCTGACGTCTCTGCTCCTGCTTTCTCGCAACCTCGAGACGGCGCTCTTCCATCTGTCTGCGGACTTCGTCCTTCTCCTGCTGCTTCTTCTTGTTCTGCTCGAGAATCTCACGCATACGGCGGCGTACGGCTGCCTCATGCTCGTCAATCTCTTCCTGGGATGCCTGGTTCGTCTCGAAAGGCGTCTCTGCCGGCTTTACGCCGTCCGGAACGATGTCCGGGATGCTGCTGACAGGCTTCACCGGTTCGGGTGCAGGTGCCGGCTCGGGTTCGGGCTCAACGGCTACAGGCTCCGGAATTACCGGTGCGGGTTCGGGAGCCGGCTCCGGCTCGGGCTCGGGAGCGGGTGCGGTATAAGTCGGGAACAAATCCTGAAGATTAGCGCTTGCCGCAATCTCTTCGGGAGTCGGAACCTTATTCGCAGCAGGTGCTGCCGGCTCCGGCTTTGCTTCTTCCTGAGCGGGTGCGGTATAGGTCGGGAACAAATCCTGAAGGTTTGCGCTTGCCGCAATCTCTTCGGGCGTCGGAACCTTATTCTCTGCGGGTGCTGCGGGCTCCGGAACTACCGGTGCGGGTGCCGGGGCAGGTGCAGCGGGCTTCGCGGAGGCGGCCGGCTTTACGAGCGAAACTTCCCATTCCGGCTCGATGTCGTTCTTAATTGCACTGTTCGACGATACTTCCCACTCGGGTTCAACGGGTGAGGGTGCCGGGGCAGGCTTTACCTCTTCTTTCACCGGCGCGGGTGCCGGTGCAGGTGCCGGGGCAGGTTCAGGGGCAGGGGCTGCCGCTTTCGGCTGCTGCGCGGTGCCCATCAGCTCCGCAATCAGCTCCTCTACCGTTCTTTCTCTTCCGGGATCATTGTTAGCCATACCATCCTCCTGTAACTCATTTAATCGTTTTGATAGATATTGAATGTCGACCTCGCCGCCCATCTCGGACAGTCTCGGCAGAATCTTCTTCGCGTCTGCCAGAACCGCCTCGGGAATGGAACTTTTTGACAGCATTTCAAGTGTTTCCTCTTTGTACGCGTCTCCGATCGGAATCCGGACCATCTCGCCGTCCACTTCCGCAACCATGTAATTCTCGGTCGGCTGCGGCTCGGGCTGCTTCGGCTTCGAAGGCTTCTTCGCAGCCTTCGTTTCCTTGGCCGTCTTCGCGGTCTTGCCGGCGGGCTTCGCCGGTTTTTCTATCTTAGCTGTCTTCTCAGGGGTCTTCTCGGTTTTCTTCTCAGCCGGTTTCGTCTCGGCTTTCTTAGCCGTCTTATCCGTCTTCTTCGGCTCGGCCTTCTTCGCTGCAGGTTTCTCTGCCTTCGTCTCGGCAGTTGCCTTCGCGGCGGGCTTCTTCTCAGCCTTCACGGGTTTCTCCGTCTCGGCGGCTGCAGGTTTCTCAGCCTTCTTCTCAGCGGTTGCCTTTGCTGCGGGCTTGTCAGCCTTCGCTTCCTTCTTCGCTACGGGCTTGTCGGCCTTCGCTTCAGCCTTCTTCGCCTCGGCCTTCACGGGTTTCTCCGTTTTCGCCTCGGCCTTTTCTGCCTTCGCTGCCGGCTTGTCAGCCTTCTTCGGCTCCGCTTTCTTCGCGGCAGGCTTCTCGGACTTCTCGGAATCGGCCGCTACGGCTTCTTTCTTCTCAGCCTTCGCATCGGCCGTAATATCCTTCACAGGCTCGGGTGCCTTCGCATCCTTCTTCGGCTCGGCCTTCGTAACGGGCTTCTTGCCGTCCGTCAGGAAGAACGGTTCCTTCGACAGAATCGCGAGTGAGCACCAGACGGAAAGCACCGTCTCGAAGAACTCGGTCTTCTCACCGGCGGTTCCGGCGAAAAGCTCCATCGCGAGATTCTCCATAACGGGCTTAATCCGCGTCAAATCCTTGCGCGCCCGGTTCAGCGAGGCGACAACTGCGCCGTCCGCCGCCGCCTTCTCACGAAGCTCGCGGTTCAGTCCGGACGGAAGGAAGTATATATTCTTATCAGGCGTGCTGCAAAGCCCCGGGAAGTAAGAACCGCCGCGGTAATTCAGATACCCGGCGTCTTCCACGGCCTTCGCAATCGCCGTCAGTTCCCCGATGGAAAGACGATCGTATTCCGCCCCCGTGCGCTTCAGGTAATCCCCCGTCGTCCAGATGAACGAACGGAACGCATGCAGGTCGGAAACGCCTGCGATAATGCCCTTGTTTACGAGCGATGCCAGACTGTCCTTTCCGACAGTACGCTTCTCGAGAACCTTTGACAGACGCTGCGCGTTCTCAAAAAGCGTGTAGCGCTTTTTCTTAATCCCGTCTATCGCCTGCAAAACGTCATCCGGAAGACCTGCTTTTCGGTAGGACTTGCCGGTGAGCCGGGCGGGCTTCTTCTGGCCGTCTTCAGTTGTGCTCTGTCCGTAATAAACGAACAGCTTCTTACCGGGCTTCCATCTTGTGAAGAGCCCGTTCCAATTGAAATCTCCCATACCTATCCCCGGTTTGCGTAAATGACATACCACCGTAGCGTACATTTATTAGTAAATATTAGTGTAACATTGACTACCCTGTTTTTTCAAGTACTTTTCTCAATTTTTTGTGCGTTTTCGGCTGATTTTTCAGGAAATTTTACCAACTTCGTAGTCCTGTGCGCGGACGGCTTCCGAAAGCGCCTCCGCACTTACCTCGTCGGAGCAGGTGACGACCACCTTGTTTTCCTTGTGGCTTGCCGTCGCGTCGCTTACGCCGGGCACTCCGAGAAGGGCTTTTCGAACGCGTGCCTCACAGTGCTCGCACATCATTCCGTTTACTTCCATTGTGACGGTTTTCATTGCATTTTCCTCCGTTTTTCCTTTGGTTTGTTCTTTTCGGAACAGGTTGATCCGAAGCGCGTTACTGACCACGCAGAAACTCGACAGACTCATCGCCGCCGCTGCGACCATCGGGTTCATCGTAAGGCCGGTGAGTCCCGTCAGAACGCCCGCCGCGAGCGGGATGCATAAAACGTTATAAAAGAACGCCCAGAACAGGTTCTGGCGGATTATCCGAAGCGTAAACCTTCCGAGCCGAATGGCTTCGACCGCCTCCGACAGGCTGCTGCCGGACAGAACGACATCAGCTGCGTCAATCGCGACGTCGGTTCCCGCACCGATTGCCATGCCGAGGTCGGCTTCCACAAGCGCCGGAGCGTCGTTGATTCCGTCGCCGACCATCGCGGTGTGCGGATACTTCGCGATGACGTCCGATTTGCCGCCGGGAAGCTGCTGCGCGTACACAAGATCCGCACCGAGCTGTGCGCCGATTGCTTTCGCGGTCTTTTCGTTATCGCCGGTCAGAAGGATGACCTGAAGATTCATCTCATGAAGCCTCTGCACCGCGCGGATACTGTCTTCTTTTAATCCGTCGGCAACAAGGATGCAGCCGAGACAACATCCGCCTTCGGCGATGTAAATCGGGGTTTTACCCTGTTCGGAAGCCTTCGAAGCGGCTTCAAGGATCTCGTCCGGAATCCGGATCGGCTGCTCTGCCGCCGTGTCCGGATTGTGCGCGTTCGATTGTGTTGCCCAAGCGTTCGGATTCTGCCCGCTTAATTCCGTTTCTTCCATGAACGCCCGGTTTCCGACGCGGATCCAAGTCCCGCCGAGCGTTCCGCGGATGCCTTTTCCGGGTACTTCTTCGAAGTTCTCGATATCCTCCGGTATCGTGATTCCCTGCTGTTTCGCTTCCTGAAGAACCGCTTCCGAAAGCAGATGGCCGCTGCGCTGTTCGAGGGCTGCCGCAAGCAGAAGCACGCGCTCCTTCGTTTCCCCTTCAGCCGGGAAGATGTCCGTTACGCGCGGCACGCCGGTCGTCACCGTGCCGGTCTTGTCAAGAAGCACGGTCTGCACGCGTCCCGCCTGTTCGATTGCTTCGGCGGTTTTATATAAGATTCCGTTCCGTGCGCCGACGCCGCTTCCGACCATCACCGCTACCGGCGTTGCTAATCCCAGCGAACACGGACAGCTGATGACAAGCACCGAGATTCCGCTTGCGAGCGCTTCGCCTGCGGACTGTCCGAGCAGAAGCCGTATCACAACGGTTCCGATTGCAATCAATATTACCGTCGGGACGAAAACTGCTGCCACGCGGTCTGCCATCTTCGCAATCGGCGCCTTAGTCGCAGCCGAATCCGCGACAAGCCGCAGTATTGCAGCGTAGGCGGTATCCTCGCCGACCATCGTGGCGCGGCATACCAGATAGCCGTTCCCGTTGATTGTTGCCGCGTGAACCGTATCGCCGATTGTCTTCGTAACCGGCATGCTTTCGCCGGTCAGCGCAGATTCATTCACGCCGCTCGTGCCTTCGGTCACTTCGCCGTCAACCGGGATGCTTTCCCCCGGCCGAACGATGAAGATATCGCCGACAGCCACTTCCCCTGCCGGTATTACAATCTCCTCGCCGTTTCGCCGGACGGTTGCCGTCTTCGGCGCAAGCTTCATAAGGCTCTTAAGCGCGTCGGTCGTCTTGCCTTTAGCCCGTGCTTCGAGCATCTTTCCGACCGTAATCAGCGTCAGAATCATCGCCGCCGACTCGAAATACCATTCGGTGCTGTCCGAGGTGAACAGCAGAACCGCGCTGTAAGCCCACGCCGTTAGTGAACCGATGGCGACAAGCGTGTCCATATTCGGCGCAAGGTGCAGAATTCCCTTCATGCCCCTTACGAAGAAAGCTCCGTTCACGACCATCACAAAAAGCGCCAGCGCCATCTGCGCGCCGCCGCGAATCTTATCGTCCGAAAGAAATCCCGGAAGCGGAATGCCGAACATATCATGTCCCATCCCGATCAGAAACAGGATGATGAGTGCCGCAAGCGAGATAACAAGCCGTCTCTTAAGCGCCGGTGTCTCTCGGTCCGTAAGGGCGTCCTCTTCCCCGGTCTTTCCCATAGGGCATGCTCCTGCGCAAGGCTTTCCCGAGGCATGCTTCCCACCGGCCCCGGAAGTGCTTCCGTTCCCCGCCGCCTCTGCGTCATACCCTGCCTTTCGAACCGCAGCGACAATCGCGTCCGCCCCGGCGGTACCTTCCACCTGCATGGTTCCGAGCAGCAGGCTCACCGTGACCGACCGAACGCCGGGCACGCTCCTCACCGCGCGTTCCACCGCGGCGCTGCATGCCGCGCAGGACATTCCGTATACATTGAACCGTTCCATTTTCCCCTGCCTTTCCGCGCGTTCTCCTTCTTTTCTCTCCAAAAGATTATTATAGCAGATTGATTAGCCGCAGACAACCGTCTTTCCGAAAAAGCACCGCTTGAGAAACCCGTCTTGTTGTGCTATGATAGGCGAATAAGAAAGCCGCGAAAGGAGACCGCGATGAATCCCGTTTTTTCGGTTATCATCCCCGCGCATAACGAGGAGAAATACATAAAGCGATGCATCCGCTCCGTAAAGCGGGCGGCAGAGTATGCCGGCGAAGAGACCGAAATCATCGTCGTATGCAACCGCTGCACCGACCGGACCGAAGAGCTTGCCTCAGAGGCCGGCGCGAGAACCGTTTCGAATGAAGTGCGTTCCATCGCGAAGGTGCGTAACGAAGGCATCCTCGCAGCGACCGGACGCATCATCGTGACCATCGATGCGGACAACCGCATGACCAAAGGAACACTCGCCGAAATCCGCGACCTTCTTTCTACCGGAAAGTACATCGGCGGAGGCGCTCCGATGCGGTTTGAGCGGTATTCGTTTCTGCTTTGGCTGAATGATCTGATGTGCCGTGTGGCATTTGCCGCAACGGGACTGTACTGCGGAATCTTCTGGGCGGAACG
>JAGAES010000083.1 GCA_017613055.1 Lachnospiraceae bacterium
GCGATACCTGCTGCGCCTGCACCGCTCGTTACAACGCGGATCTCATCGATCTTCTTGTTAACAACCTTCAATGCGTTGAGCATTGCCGCAAGACATACAACAGCGGTACCGTGCTGGTCATCATGGAAAATCGGGATGTCGCAGCACTCTTTGAGCTTTCTCTCGATTTCGAAACAACGGGGAGCGGAAATATCCTCAAGGTTTACGCCGCCGAAAGAACCTGCAAGAAGTCTTACGGTGTTAACGATGTCATCAACCTCTTTGCTGCGGATGCAGAGCGGGATTGCGTCAACATCGCCGAATGCCTTGAAGAGGGCACATTTGCCTTCCATAACGGGCATGCCTGCCTCCGGACCGATATCGCCGAGACCGAGTACTGCGGTACCGTCGGTAACAACGGCTACCAGATTGCTGCGGCGGGTAAGATCGTAGCTCAGATCAACGTTCTTCTGGATTTCAAGACAGGGCTGTGCAACACCGGGGGTGTATGCAAGAGACAGATCCTCTTTCGTTTCCAGGGGAGCACGAACAACCATCTCCACCTTACCTTTCCACTCATAATGCTTCTTCAGGGATTCTTCTGCGTAATTCATAACATTTATCCTTTCTTTATAAGCAAGCATCTTGCTTTAGTTTACTTTTTGATTGTGAATGTTTCGTGTTCAAATCATGTTCTCGGGATGAAAAACACGGTCGAACTCGTCCGCGCTCAGAAAACCGAGACGGACACACGCTTCTTTTAAGGAGATGTTCTCCTTGTAAGCGAGCTTCGCGGTCTTCGCGGCATTCTCATAACCGATGTACGGATTGAGCGCCGTAACAAGCATCAGCGAATTGTACAGGTTGTCATGCATCTTCTCGCGGTTCGCGGTAATTCCGGTCACGCAGTTCTTCGTAAACGAGATCATCGCCTCGCTCAGAAGTCTTACGGACTGCAGAAAATTATACGCGATCACGGGCATGAACACGTTCAGCTCGAAGTTGCCCTGGCTCGCCGCCATTCCGACCGCCGTATCGTTTCCGATGACCTGTACGGCTACCATCGTAACGGCTTCGCACTGCGTCGGATTGACCTTGCCCGGCATGATCGAGGAACCCGGCTCGTTCTCGGGAATCCGGATCTCTCCGAGACCGTCTCTCGGTCCGCTCGCAAGCCACCGTACGTCGTTCGCGATCTTCATCAGATCGGCCGCAAGCGCCTTCAGCACTCCGTGAACGGAAACCATCTCGTCCTTTGAGGTAAGGGCGTGGAACTTATTCTCCGCGGTAACGAATGCAATTCCGGTGATCCGGCTGACTTCCTTCGCAACCTCTTCGGCAAAGCCCTTCGGCGCGTTCAATCCGGTTCCGACTGCCGTTCCGCCGAGCGCCAGCGTCCGAAGTGCCGGCAGCAGCATCTCAAGCATTGCACGGTCCCGCTCAAGGCTCGTTCTCCAGCCGCTGATCTCCTGGGAAAATGCGATCGGCACCGCGTCCTGCAGGTGCGTCCGGCCGCTCTTTACGATGCCTTCGTTCTCGGCTTCGAGCCGTTTAAACGTCGCGGTCAGCGTGTCAATTGCCGGGAACAGGCGCGTCTCGATTTCGGTTACCGCAGCAATGTGCATCGCCGTCGGGAACGTGTCGTTACTCGACTGGGACATGTTCACGTCATCGTTCGGATGAAGAAGCTTCGCTCCCGCGATCTCGTTGCCGCGGTTTGCTATCACTTCGTTAACGTTCATATTCGATTGTGTGCCGCTTCCGGTCTGCCATACGACAAGCGGAAAATGTCCCGCAAGCTTTCCTGCAAGGATCTCATCGCAAGTCTTCGCGATGGCGCCGCATTTGTCTTCGGTCATGCGTGCGGGCTGCAGCGTCTTATTGGCTGCGGCCGCCGCCTTCTTCAATACGGCAAATGCCCGGATGATCTCTGCGGGCATCGTCTCAATTCCCGCTCCGATCAGAAAGTTTCTGCGGCTTCGCTCGGTCTGAGCACCCCAGTAGCAATCCGCAGGAACCTGCATCTCGCCCATGGAGTCATGTTCGATTCGGAATTCCATTACTTCCTCCCGCCGCGCGGTATCCCGCAGCGGCATGCACCCTTCCGGTGTTCCGTAAGGTGCCCTTAAACAATCAAAAGGAGGCGGCCGCGCCGTCTCCTCGCTGATACAGGGAAGCGTGACAGCGCACGCTTCCGATTATTCGAATCAATTAGGCGAGATCGATGTTGCGGATAACTTCTTTCAGGTTGTCCGCGCTCTTACGAAGAAGTGCGATCTCCTCGTCGTTAAGAGGCGTCTCAACGTTTCCTACAATACCGTTCTTGCCGACGATCGCAAGCGTCGAGAGACATACATCGTCGATGCCGTACTCGCCGTGCATCATCGTCGAAACCGTCATGGTCGTGTCGATTCCGGAAATGATGGTACGTACGATAAATGCTACCGAAACGGCAATTGCATAGTAGGTAGCGCCCTTGCGGCTGATAACGATTCCGCCGGACTTCTTAACATAATCCTCTACTTCCGCACGGTCAAGCTTCGGGAACTCCTTAACGGAATTGTGGATGCGCTCTTTATAATGGTCAAGCGGAACGTTAGAGATGTTCGCAAGAGACCAGGTAACGAAAGAGGAA
>JAGAES010000084.1 GCA_017613055.1 Lachnospiraceae bacterium
ACCCACTATTTCTTCAATTCTCTGTTTCAGTCGGTTTTCAAGCCGACCAAAACCCACGATTTCCGGATTCAGTCGGTTCGCACGCCGCCAAGTACCTCGGCCACAACAATCAACCGACCGCCTATCGCCTCTCTTGCCGGACGCATGCTCACAGACAGGGACCGGCCGCGTTCACAGCAGGCCCCGCCGCAACAAAACAGGTCCCGCCGCAACAAACCAGGGCTGCCGCAACAAAACAGGCCCCGCCGCAACAAAACAGGGCTGCCGCTTTGGGCGGCAGCCCCGGATATCCAAACACCGATACAATCACCGGTCTCAGTTTTCTTTTGATTTCTCCACAAGGTAGTCGAGCGCAAGGTCGTTCTTCATGCAGTACTCAAGGTATTCTTTCGAGTAAAGCTCGATGAACGCTTCGCGGTCTGTCTCCTGCGCGCTCGCCATGTAGCCCGCAAGGCGGCTCTCGAATTCTTCATCCGAAAGCGTAAGGCCGGCCTGCTTGTAAACCTCCTGAAGCACCATGTACTCTTTTACATAACTGATGGCGCTCTCATGAAGATCTTTCATGAACACATCGTAGCTGTCATAGCCTGCAAGAGGGAGGAAATCCTCTAAGGTGTATCCGTACATCTGTGCGTAACTTGTATAGGAAGCTACCAGATCCTCTTCGTAGAAAGCAACGTCCTCGTCAAGAATCGTCACAAACTCGGAATTGTCCACCATATCGCTGATTACGGAATCATACTTGTTGCTGTCGATTTCGTCCTGCTTCTTAGCTATCAGGTCCTTGCGTATTGCATCCTTAAGAGCCTCGAGTGTCGGATACATTCCGTCGGTCAGGCGGTTGATGTACGTATCGTCCGCACCTTCCACTTCCTTGCCGATGTAGTTAATCGTTACGGTGAATGTCGTCGTCTTACCGGCAAGGTCCGGATTCATGCTGTACTCATCGGGGAACTTCGTGTCAATGTCGACCGTCGTTCCGACCGTCTTTCCGATCAGGCCGTTTTCGAAATCCTCAATAAAGGAATGCGAGCCGATGGTCAGGTCATAATCGGTGTCCGTACCGCCCTCAAATGCCACGCCGTCCAGCACGCCTACATAGTCGATATTGACCGTGTCGCCGCTTGCGATAACCGAACCGTCGCGGCTTTCGTCACGGACGTAGTTCGGATAGTACGCAAGAAGATATTCAATCTCCTCCTGGTACGCCGCTTCCAGTTCCTCGTCGGTAACCTCAATGGCTTCGTCGCCGACCTTCTTAAGCTTGTCATAGGATGCGAGGATAACCTGTCCGCCGCACTCATGGTAGAGGTCTTTGCCGGTCTTCGGGGTCAGAGAAGACGTCGGGGTTGCCTCGGCAAAACCGTTTCCTTTGCCGCGCGTACAGCCTGCTGCCAGAAGCATTACCAGCAGGGCAATCAATGCGATACTAACTCTCTTTTTCATGCATTCTCTCCTTAAAAAACACGGGAGTGCCGAAGTAATGGCACTCCCGCTTTGAAAACAAATGTTACAGACGGGCTACACCGGTCTTGCGGGCTGCTTCGGCAACGGCCTTGGCAACTGCCTGCGCAACGGTCTTGTCAAGAGCGCTCGGGATGATGTAATCGGCGGAAAGCTTGTCTTCGGTAACGAAGCCTGCAATTGCCTTCGCAGCTGCAATCTTCATCTCGTCGTTGATATCACGGGCACGTACGTCGAGGGCACCGCGGAAGATTCCCGGGAATGCAAGTACGTTGTTGATCTGGTTCGGGAAATCGCTGCGGCCGGTTCCGACTACTGCAGCGCCTGCAGCCTTCGCTTCGTCGGGCATAATCTCGGGAGTCGGGTTCGCCATCGGGAAGAGGATCGGATCCTTCGCCATGCTCTTAACCATCTCGGGAGTTACGCAGCCCGGAGCGGATACTCCGATGAATACGTCAGCGCCCTTGATTACGTCTTCAAGGCTGCCCTTACGCATCTGCTGGTTGGTCATCTCGGCGATGATCTCCTTCTCTGCGTTCAGACCGTCACGGCCCTTATAGATAGCGCCCTTACGGTCGCACATAACAACGTCCTTAAGACCCATCGAGATGAGGAGCTTGATGATGGCGATACCGGCAGCGCCTGCACCGCTCGTTACAACGCGGATCTCATCAATCTTCTTGTTGACAACCTTCAAAGCGTTGAGCATCGCTGCAAGACATACAACAGCGGTACCGTGCTGGTCGTCATGGAAAATCGGGATATCGCAGCACTCCTTCAGCTTTCTCTCGATTTCAAAGCAGCGGGGAGCGGAAATATCCTCAAGGTTTACGCCGCCGAAAGAACCTGCAAGAAGTCTTACGGTATTCACGATATCGTCAACTTCCTTAGAACGGATGCAGAGCGGAATCGCGTCCACGTCACCGAATGCCTTGAAGAGGGCACATTTGCCTTCCATAACGGGCATGCCGGCTTCCGGTCCGATATCGCCGAGACCGAGTACTGCGGTACCGTCGGTAACAACGGCAACGAGATTCGAACGGCGGGTCAGATCATAGCTCAAATCAACGTTCTTCTGGATTTCAAGACAGGGTTGAGCAACACCGGGGGTGTATGCCAAAGAGAGGTCTTCCTTCGTCTCCAGGGGAGCACGGACAACCATCTCCACTTTACCTTTCCATTCATAATGCTTCTTCAGGGATTCTTCAGCGTAATTCATAGTATTTATCCTTTCTTTATAAGCAAGCACCTTGCTTTAATATACTTACGGTTTGTGTCCGAATCGTGTTCAAATCATGTTCTCGGGATGAAATACACGGTCGAACTCGTCCGCGCTCAGAAAACCGAGCGCAACACAGGCTTCTTTCAGGGAGATATTCTCCTGATAGGCTTTCTTCGCGGTTTTCGCGGCGTTTTCGTAACCGATGTACGGATTGAGCGCCGTGACAAGCATCAGCGAGTTGTGAAGGTTGTCATGCATCTTCTGACGGTTTGCGGTAATTCCGGTCACGCAGTTCTTCGTAAACGAAACAATCGCCTCCGAAAGAAGCCTTACGGACTGCAGGAAATTATATGCAATCACCGGCATGAACACATTCAGTTCGAAGTTGCCCTGGCTTGCCGCCATGCCGACCGCCGTGTCGTTTCCGATGACCTGGACGGCCACCATCGTAACGGCTTCGCACTGCGTCGGATTGACTTTGCCGGGCATAATCGACGACCCGGGTTCGTTCGCGGGAATCGTAATCTCTCCGAGACCGTCCCTCGGTCCGCTCGCAAGCCACCGCACGTCGTTCGAGATCTTCATCAGATCGCACGCAAGCGCCTTCAGAGCGCCGTGCACGGTAACCATCTCGTCCTTCGAGGTGAGGGCGTGGAATTTATTCCCTGCGGTCTTAAAGTCCTTACCGGTAATCTTGCTGACTTCCTTCGCAACAGCTTCATCAAAGCCCTTCGGCGCATTCAGTCCGGTTCCGACTGCCGTACCGCCGAGCGCCAGTGTCCGAAGTGCGGGAAGCAGCAGTGAAATCAGTTCGCGGTCTTTTTCAAGGCTTGTTCTCCAGCCGCTGATTTCCTGGGAGAAAGCGATCGGCACCGCGTCCTGCAGGTGCGTCCGTCCGCTCTTCACAATCCCTTCGTTCTCTTCTTCGAGACGCCGAAACGTTGCAACAAGCGAATCGATTGCCGGGAACAGCTTATCTTCAATTGCCATAACGCCCGCAATGTGCATTGCGGTCGGGAACGTATCGTTACTCGATTGGGACATATTCACGTCATCGTTCGGATGCAGAAGCTTCTGCCCGGCAATTTCGTTGCCGCGGTTCGCGATGACTTCGTTCGAGTTCATGTTCGACTGCTTGCCGCTTCCGGTCTGCCATACGACAAGCGTAAAATGTGACGTAAGCTTCCCGTCAAGGATCTCGTCGCAAACCTGCGCAATCGCGTTGCATTTGGCGGAAGTCATACGCTCCGGCACAAGCGATGCATTGGCTGCGGCGGCAGCCTTCTTAAGGATTCCGAAGGCGAGAATGATCTCCGCAGGCATCGTCTCCCGGCCCGCGCCGATCAGAAAGTTGTTCCGGCTCCGCTCCGTCTGGGCGCCCCAGTAGCGGTCGGCGGGAACCTTCACATCACCCATGGAATCATGTTCGATTCGGAATTCCATAACTCCTCCGATTGCCCGCAAGGACATGCCTCACACGGGTCTTATAAACGAACCAAAAGGAGGCGGCGCGCCGTCTCCTCGCTGATACAAGGAAAGCGTGTGGCCAAACACACGCCTTCCGAAAGGTCTGTATAACGATTATGCGAGATCAATATTCCGGATAACTTCCTTCAGGTTGTCGGCGCTCTTACGAAGGAGTGCAATCTCCTCGTCGTTCAGAGGCGTCTCAACGTTACCGACAATACCGTTCTTGCCGACGATTGCAAGCGTCGAAAGACATACGTCATCAATGCCGTACTCGCCGTGCATCATCGTGGAAACGGTCATCGTCGTATCCATGCCGGAGATAATGGTCTTTACGATAAATGCCACGGAAACGGCGATTGCGTAATACGTAGCACCCTTGCGGCTGATTACGATGCCGCCGGACTTCTTAACGTAGTCCTCAACCTCTTCGCGGTTCAGCTTCGGGAACTCCTTAACGGAATTGTGGATGCGCTCCTTGTACTGGTCAAGCGGAACGTTCGAGATGTTCGCAAGGGACCAGGTTACGAAAGAGGAATCGCCGTGCTCGCCGAATACGTAAGCGTGCACGTTGCTCTGGCTGATATCGTAGATCTCCGCGAGTCTTGCGCGAAGACGGGAAGTATCGAGAATCGTACCGGAACCGATAATCTGGTTCTCCGGGATTCCGGAAAACTTATGGAATGCATAAGTCATAATGTCAACCGGGTTGCTGACAACAATATATACGGCTTTCGGAGCATACTTCGTAATTTTGGAAGCGATGTCCTTCATAATGTTGACGTTGGTCTGGGCAAGCTCCAGTCTGGACTGGCCTGCGCGTCTCGGAATACCCGACGTGATGATAACAATGTCGGAATCCTGAGCATCCGGATAATCACCGGCGATAATGGACATCGAGCCGAAGAAAGGACTTCCCTGAAGGATATCCATTGCTTCGCCCTTGGCCTTCTCCTCGTTAACATCGATCAGAACGATATCCGAAGAAGTGCCTGTGGTTGCCAGGGTAAATGCGATGGTCGAACCAACGCTTCCGGCACCGATAATAGTTACTTTCATAGTTCCTCCGATCCGAAGAACAGCGTCTCCAAATGTGCGTCTAATATAGTGTGAGAGTGACCGTATCGGGATTGTATACAATCCCAGTCAAAAATAATCTTACCATATCACATTTTTCGTTGCAATCTCGCAAAATGACTAAAAATCGTCCCCATTTTGCATCGGAATTATTCAATTTCACGATTCTGAAAAAAGAGGGCGGAGAAAAGGGTTTTTTCCCTTCTCTCCGCCCGGGATTTTTTACAGATAATCTTCTTCGTCAGACTCCGGTTCTTCCGTGTGTCTAACGGGTCGTCTGCCCTTCTCGCGCGCTGCCTTGCGGCGCTTGAAATACCTTACGTCACGAAGGACTTCGTAGCCGTAAAGGATGCCGACCAGCGCGGCAAATGCGAGCGTGATGCCGAGGAAGATCACGAAGAACGTCTTCCACATGGATTTGTTCTTGCTCTTTCCGGTATCGTCGCCGCTGATCTGGCGCTCGGACGCGGGATTATTCTGCGCCTTGGCCTTCTCATCTTCCTTGATTTTCTCTTCGATGAGCTTCTCGGCTGCCTGCGTCAGTTCGGCGCTCTTCGTCAGCTCGGCCGCTCTCGTGAGTTCGGCTACGCGCGCAACCTCGCGGCGCTGCTTCTCTTCGCGGTCGCCGTATGAAATCAGATGCTCGAACATGTCGTTGCCGACGTTGTATCCGACCGTCGTGCGGTACAGCCCGAAATCGGCGCAGCTGTATTCGTATTCATCCGAAACGTAGAACCAGCACCACTGCTGGGTTTCATGCTTCTTGTAAGCGGCCTTCGCCGTATCGAGTGCCGTCTGTCCGCCGAGTCTCGTCTCGTGCTGACGAAGATCCAGCTTGACGGTGTTCTTGCTGTAGAGATGGATGTACGTCTTCGGCACATCCCAGGTTCCGTACTTGGTTACGGATTCGGGATTGAATTCCGCATCCATGGACTTCTCGATTGCTTCCACAACGGCGGCATGCAAAAGCATGTGACCGCCGTGGCCGTATTCGCCCTTCGCGTCGTGCGTGACGATGATCAGAGGCTTGAAGCGGCGGATGTTCTCCGTCACGGATGCCAGTACTTTCGTATAACTGTACAGGTTCTTCGCTTCCGCAAGCGTCTTTGCATAGTAATCTCCGTACGGCATGTTGACCGGATAAGCCCGAAGGCCCATCGTCCAGAGGCCGTCCAGTTTCTCGTGCTCACGCACGCGGTCGCCGTCCCAGTAATTACACAAATATACAACCTGTACGCGCTTACCCATCGCACCGCCGTACAGCGTTGCCACGCCGCCGAAGAAAAGCACTTCGTCATCGGCATGCGTCGAGAAAATCACGATATCGGCGTTCTCGTACGGAGGATCCCACACCTGAACGGAAGCCGGCAGACGTCCCGCCGAGTAGGCGTAGATGTCGCAGATGCTCGTCTCGCCGGAGATCGTCACCGTGCATTCCCTGACCGGTGCGTCAAATGCGATGTAATCGTGCAGATATCCGTTCGCGCCGCAGGAGATTTCCCTGCCGCCCGCTTTCACGGTGTACGGAACAACCGGGCTTCCCCAGATCAT
>JAGAES010000085.1 GCA_017613055.1 Lachnospiraceae bacterium
GAACCTCGAGGCGAGCGAAAAGGAAGACCGCATCTACAACGCGGAAATCCGAATCTTCGCGCGCAACAACCCGGGCGTCCTTTTGGGCATCATGAAGGTTCTCAGTGAAGATAAGGTAAACATCAATTCGGTTTCCGCAAGACCGGGTAAGAACGATATCAGCACGATTACCGTTTCCTTCGCTATCCACAGCAAGGAACAGCTGAACGAGATCATCAACCGGCTCGGTGCGGAGCCGAACATTGTGGATATAGAGCGGACAACGGGCTGAGAAGTGAGTGACGGGTGCCTGGCGCGGCACCGGCCGGGGTGCTGAACGGAACGGGAGGAGACCCTATGCATAGTGTAAAAACGGTTCCGGTGGGACCGCTTGAAACCAATTGTTACCTGATCGGCAATCCCGAGACGAAAGAACTGCTGATCTTCGACCCGGGCGCTGACGCCGCGAAGATCAAGGACGCGGTGCACGAGACAGGGATGAAGCCGGTTGCGATTCTGTTGACGCACGGGCATTTCGACCATGTCGGAGCAGTGCAGAACCTGAAGACGGAATACGGCATTCCGGTCATCGCGGGCGAAGAGGAGAAGGACATCCTTGCCGACCCAGGCAGCATTCTCCCGCCGATGTTTCAGGAGGCGTATCCGCATCCCGGCGCGCTCCGGATTGTACCGGACCGCTTTGTGCAGCACGAGGAGCTCGCGGAGATTGCCGGCATGTACGTGACGTGCCTGCATACGCCCGGCCATACGGCGGGCGGCTACAGTTATTTCTTCCCGGCCGAAGGGCTTGTGGTGTCCGGCGATTCGCTTTTTATGGAGAGCGTCGGGAGGACGGATCTTCCGACCGGTGACGCGGCGACCTTAATCCGTTCCATAAAGGAAGTGCTCTACAGCCTTCCCGACGAGACGATTGTCCTTCCGGGACACGGTCCGGCGACCAACATCGCCTATGAAAAGCGCTACAACATGTATACTTTTGAAAGACGCGGCAGATGAAATAGAAGTATGAGCATACTGGTTGAACTCAATCTATTCGGCAGGGATTACGAGCAGGAGATGCGCCCTTTAATCAAGGCATTCCTGCCCGGTGCGGATTTCGAAGTTTCGCACTACGAGGCCGAAGACGAGGCCATGCGTACGGTGGTGAGCCGCGACAGCGACCCGCTGATTCTTCATGCGAATGCGGCCAACGACTATTCGTTCTGCATGCTCCTGATGGAGGACTGGTTCCGGATCCGCGTCTATAAAAAGGGAGAACTGATCGGATCCGCCGACGCGGACGGCGTTGACAGCGAACGGAAAGCATACCGTAACCGCGTCGCAAGAGAAGTCTATCAGATTCTTTCGAAGGATACCGGACACGGGCTTCCGTGGGGCATCCTGACCGGCGTCAGACCGACCAAACTGATTTATGAGATGCTCTTAGAAGGAAAGAATGAGGAGAACATTCGCGACGCGATGCGCAGCGAATATCTCTGCTCCGACCGGAAGACCGAGACCGGAATCGTCATCGCAAAGCGCGAGAAGGAAATTCTCGAAGAGATTGACTACCGGAACGGTTACAGCATCTATATCGGCATTCCGTTCTGCCCGACGACCTGCGCGTACTGCTCGTTCACGTCGTATCCGCTTGCGAAGTTCGGACATCTCGCGGAAGACTATCTTGACGCGCTTACGAAGGAAATTCAGTTCCTTGGGACTTGCCTTCCGAACAAGCGCCTCACGACCGTTTACATCGGCGGCGGCACACCGACCGCGCTCGATGAAACACAGCTTGAAAGACTTCTTCAGACCGTCCGGGACAATCTCCCGATGGATCAGGTCATTGAATATACGGTAGAGGCGGGACGCCCCGACAGCGTGACCGAAGGAAAACTCCGCCTCTTAAAGGATTACGGCGTAAGCCGCATCAGCATCAACCCGCAGACCATGCGGCAGCGAACGCTCGACCTGATCGGGCGGCGCCATACCGCGGAGCAGATTGTGACGGCGTTTCAGCTTGCGAGAGCCTGCGGACATGACAACATCAACATGGATATCATCATCGGCCTGACCGGAGAAGGTCCGGACGATGTAAGCTATACACTTTCGGAAATCGAAAAGCTGAACCCGGACAACCTGACCGTCCATACGCTCGCACTGAAGCGTGCGGCGCGCCTCACGACCGAGAAGGAACGCTACGAGGGTATGGAAGCGACAGGCGTTTCGGAGATGCTTGAGAGAACAATCACATTTGCCGCGGAACACAAGTACCGTCCGTACTACCTGTACCGCCAGAAGAACATGGCGGAGAACCTCGAGAACGTCGGGTATGCGCGGCCGGGCACGGAGGGCATCTACAACATCCTCATCATGGAGGAGAAGCAGACCATCCTGGCAGCCGGCGCGGGGGCGATGTCGAAGTTCGTCTTCCCCGGTGAGGACCGGATTGAACGCGTGGAAAATGTGAAGAGCCTTACCGATTATATCGCCCGCGTCGATGAGATGATCGGGCGCAAGAGAGAGTTTCTTGAGAACTGTTACGGACAGGAGCGCTAATGGATTTTTCGAGAGAAATCGAACTGATCCGCCGCGTGGCGAACGACATCCCGCAGGAAAGCGACATGCAGGGGTTTCTTTCGCATGCCCGCGTCGTGTGCCTGCTGTCCGGGCTTGTCGCCGAGGAGATGGGGCTTCCCGAGGAGGAATGCGAGGACATCCGCGTTGCCGGAATGCTTCACGATATCGGAAAGCTGACGCTTGCGGAACAGCTGTACGGCCATAACGAAGAGATGCTCGGCGTCGAGCATACGAAATATGTGCGGATGCACCCGGCGATGGGCAACGAACTGCTCCGTGCCGAGGGCAGCTACTCGGAGAAAGTAATCTC
>JAGAES010000013.1 GCA_017613055.1 Lachnospiraceae bacterium
CCGGCCACGACTAGACCGGATGTGATGACGATCGTTGCCGTCGAAGACTGTATAATTGCCGTAATAAAAACGCCAAGAAGGAAGGCCTTGAACGGATTGTTCGTGACCTTCCCCATAACCTGTTTAAAAGTGCCCGAGGAACCTTCCTTCAGGCTGTTTCCCATGAGGCGCATGCCGTACAGGAACATGGCAAGACCGCCCAGAAGGGAAATAAGACTTTTCGCTATTTCCATTTTGTTATCCGTTCTTCTTCGTGAGTCTCATATGCGAGAACCGATAGGAGTTATCACTGAGCGCGCCGCTCGAAGTACTCTGCGGAGCACCGCCCTTGCCCTGTGCCTCGTGGCATTCCTCGACATCGTACACGCCGGGTACCTTGCTCACAATATAAGCGGCAAGCATCTTGCATCCGTCTGCGGAAAATGCGGCATGGTTATATCCGTCCACGTCGAACGAATATCCTCTTCTGCCCTCGAGACGGTTCCGGAAGATCAGGATTTCCTTGGCGCCTGCCTCGGCATCCTTTACAAGGAACTGGCATACCTGGTCTTCATCAAACATCTTCGCGGAATCGGCTTTCCACCAACGCTCGGGAATCTTTCTGACGAGCTTGCCGACAACAACCGTGGCAATCAGGATAAGCACGCCGTAAATCACAGCTCCGAGCACCGCGTCGCGTTCCTTCATGATCCGTAGAAGATCAAGCGTTACCCAGTTCCAGAAAGCATTGATGTTCACCAGAAACAGAACAATTCCGCCGATTACGCCGACCCACTTGACCAGCTTAAACCACTTCGGGCTGATGGACTCTCCGGCCATCATGATACGATACTTCCGAAACTGTATCGCCGAAGAGAAAACCGCTATCGCAACGAGTGCCATAAGCAATGAAAACCAATGGTCTGTCAATACCTGCATAATGTGTTCCCGCCTTTCCCCAATCACGGCGCTTATAAGACACGCCTCCAAAGGTACATTGTACCTTTATTCCGTAGAATCGTCAAGTGGCAATCCTCTGTCAGGACCCGCTCTCAAGGTTGTATGCGACGCGTTTCTCCGCGCTGAGTTCCGCTCCCGGGAACTGCCGCTCCGCTTCTCTTAAAAGCTCCCGGTAATCCTTGTACTGTGTAGTCCACGCTTCCTTTCCGTCGACCAGAATAAAGGTCTTAGAGGAAGCAAGATAAGTTACCCCGTCAGGCACGAAAGCGCGCCGTCCGAAAGTATCGCTGCTCAAAAGACTCACCGTGTAGTTGTCGCAAAGCGCGATAAAGTCCCCGTCCTCAATCATGTAAGCAACAGGCGCCGGCGCGTCGAAACTGTTCCGGCATACTCCGTCGGAGATGCGGTAGACCCGTACGACGTAATCATCGCCCTGCAGGATGATATGCGTCGAATCTTTCGTAAAGCCGAGGAAGCAGACCGAACGGACCTGCAAAGGAATCGTAAGTACGGATCTTCCCGAAGCTGCCGAAAGGATCCGCACAAACCCGTCCGAACACGCCATTGCGACGTATTGTCCGCTTTCGTCACATTTCAGATACTTAAGCCGGCTGTTGTCGGAAACCTGCCGGAGAGAGTCGTTATCCCATTCCGTGATATCGCCCGTTTCCGTATCGATGAGCGTGACCGGTTCTCCGGGACGCGCGACCAGAAGCTTCCGTCCGTCCCCGCTTAAAGCGGCATAGCCCGAGGAGGCGGAAATGTCCTTCTTAAGAACACACTCTTTCTTTGTAAGGTCGAAAAGAACAACCCCGAACGATCCCCACAGGGAAAGGTAGTTCCCGTCCGGGCTCACGGACGCGCCGGTATAAGTTTCGGCGAGGCCGAGATCGGTGTAGCGGAGGACGCTCGACGTACCCTGAAGCGGATCGATCAGCTTCATCTGAGCGAAAAATGCCATAACACACGTGTTGCCGGAGAAACCGACCGCAATCGGGTAATCATCGCCCTCAAGCAGGAAAAGCTGCTTTCCGTCCCGGTCATAGAAGCTGAACGTCCCGTAATGATGACGGGCAGCCAGAACATAGTACTCCGAGGACGGCGCTACGGCAAGACCGATGGAATCCTCCTCAAGTTCCGGCAGTTCCTGAATTCCGGGCGCCTGATGGTATTTCATGACATAGACAATGCCGGATGACTTGCAGCGGAACACAATCCCGCCGTACAGCACTTTCATGTCCTGCATATCCGCTTTCGTGGACACCACGCTTGAGGAATAGAATCTTCCGTTGACCGTATCCACCGCGACAATTTCCCCGCTCTGAAGGCCGATGAACGCGGTGCTTTTCCCCTGCGTGATACTGAGCGAGATTGCGTTTCCGGGAAGTGCAATGTGCGTGAAGAGTTCACCGCTTTGCGCGTCGAATGTGTACATATCGCCGTCGATTGCAATCACGATACAGCTCTTCTCTTCGTAGGTGTTTGCTTCAATCAGCATGACAAACTCCGAGCTGCTCCTCACATTTAACGGAAGAGGATCGGAAAAGAGTTTCTCACCGGTTGCGGGATTGAACACGTCGAGCGTCAGCGCTTTCATTCCGCCATCATAGTAAAAATCCGTGTTCGTGCTGACAGCCGCAAGGTTTCCTTCGTCCGTGAACGCCAGATTGAGTATGTATTGTTCCGATACGGCAAATGAGACGCTGCCGTCCGAAGTCAGATCCGTCACCAGAACGCACGCATTTTCTTCGTCTCCCGTAACAATCCCCGAAGCGAAGAAACGGCCGTCCTTTGAAAGACAGCAGTCCGTTCCGGAACGCCCGAGGTCGCCGGGCAGAATCTCGCGGACCACGTTGAAATCCGGAATTGAAATCAGGTACTGTTTTTCCATTCCGAGACAGGCGGCGAGACCGCGTTCTTCAAAAAACACACAGGTAGAGACGGTCACATCGAAAGAGAACCTGCCGGTTTCCGTGCCCGTGTAGTCATACCGCACTATCGCGTTCCGGTAGGTAACAATGACTTCGGTTCTTGTGGCGCAGACGGCAATCGGACGTGCAATGGAATAATTCTCTTCAACAACAGGCGCTATCTTCAGAAGCAGTTCCCAGGTCTCAGTATCCCATACGTACACCGTATCCCCGCTGTCGACGGAAACGAGATACCGTGCGTCATCGGTCGTGTTCATGTATCGGATGTTCAGATCATGAGACAGAATGCGGTCGTAGGAGAGCTCGTTTCCGCAGTCATAAGCATGAAGGGCAGCCGCAAGGGCATACTCCGATTC
>JAGAES010000086.1 GCA_017613055.1 Lachnospiraceae bacterium
AATACTGGCTTCCATCGACAGGGCGGGGGTTCCCTACGACTACACTTATTACATGTATGATTTGAACGGAGACGGTGCCTGGGATGTGCATCTGATTCAGGGACAGAACATGCTCCAGCGTCTCACGGATTACAGCTGCGGCGAATCCTTCACGATTGAAACCGGAAACCACGGACAGAAATATTTCCCGATTACATTTGTCTACAAGCCGCAGAAGAACAACCAGGCTGCTGTGACGCCGACGGTAACTCCCGCGCAGAACGAAGGAGATGCGGCGGCAAATGAGACGACGCCCTCCGGTACGCCTTCCTCGGAAGCGAAGAAGAAAGGCGGAAAGGGCGGGGTGCTTCTTGTCGTGCTTGCCGTTCTGGCCGTGCTTCTCCTTGCCGGCGGTGCTGTTTTCTATTGCATCCTCAGAAACCGGAAGGAAGAGGAACGTAAGGAAATGCGGCGCGAGCGCATCGCGGAAATGAGAAGGCAGCGCGCCCGGGAAGAACGGAAGCCGAAAGAGGATTTCTCGGTAGAGGAACTTCTCGAAGAGCAGCCGGAGGAGGACCTGCCGGAAGAACTTCTTGAGGAGGATCTGCCGGAGAAAAAGGCCTTCGATGACGAGGACGATTACGTATAGAGGAATGACAAAATGAACAGACTGATATTTGCGACAGGCAATCAAGGCAAGATGCGCGAGATCCGCGAGATTCTCGGGGACAGCATCCCGGAGATCCTGTCGATGAAGGAGGCCGGAATCGAGGCGGACATCATCGAGGACGGTAAGACCTTTGAGGAAAATGCCCTGATCAAGGCCCGCGCGGTCAGCAAAGCCGGAAACATCATGGCAATGGCCGATGACTCCGGACTTGAAGTGGACTGCATGGGCGGAGCGCCCGGCATCTATTCCGCGCGTTTCATGGGCGAGGATACATCGTACGATATCAAGAACAAATATATTATTGAGCAGGCAATGAAAGTGCCTTATGAGGAGCGCACCGCGCGATTCGTATGCGCCATCGCCTGCGTCCTTCCGGACGGCCGTGAGTGGGTTGTACGCGGCACCGTGGAAGGGCTGATCAACGACCGTCAGGCGGGAGAGAACGGGTTCGGTTATGACCCGCTTTTCCTGCTTCCGGAACGCGGTGTGACAACCGCACAGCTGCCCCCTGAAGAGAAGAATGCAATCAGTCACCGGGGCAGGGCACTGCGCGCCATGCGCGACTTACTGATACAGGAAGGCATCCTGTAAAACAATTACCGTGGGAGGTAACGTAAAATGCGAAAGAGATTGTTGTGTATCGTTCTGATCCTGATGCTGGTTCTGACGGCATGTGAAGGGGAATCCCAGAAAGTTCGCCGCGGCAAGACCCGGGAAGCCGACAAGAAGAGCAGTTCCGTGAAGAAGACGCCGACACCGGACAAGAAACAACCGACACTGACGCCGACGCCGACACCGGAGCAGGGGCAGGTCCTTCGTCTGTGGTGCACCGCGGTGATTGATAATTCAAACCGTTACGCGTATGAACAGGCCATCCGGGATATGGAGAGAATATACCCCGACATTAAACTCGAGTGGGAAGCAAATTACAATGAAGATTACAAGTTTAAACTAAAATCGGCATTGGCAAATCCGAACAATGACACGGCTCCGGATATCTTTTATACCTGGGCCTGTCATTTCCTGGAGGATTTTGTTGATGCCGGAACGGTATACTGTCTCGATGACATTTATCCGAAGTATGCGAGCGTTCTTACGCAGAAGATGTGTAAGAATGTGACATTTAACGGGAAGCTCTACGGCGTTCCGACCAACTTTAGCTGTGTACTGGTGTACGCGAATATGAGTATTCTGAAGAAGGTCGGTTATGAGGATGTGCCGGCGACGTTCTCGGAATTGATGGAATGTTGTGATAAGCTGGTTGCGGCAGGCTATACGCCGTTCGGTCTCGGAGCGGGATATAATCAGCAGTGGTGCACGTCCGAGTATCTGGAGCCGATGATTATCCAGACAATCGGAGCGAAGGAATGGGAAGACATTCTTTTGGAAAGAAAGACCTGGAATAACAGCGGAATTGCGACAGCGGTGGATGCTTTCCAGGAAATGATGGCAAAACGATATATTAATGCCGACTGCAACACGATGCCGAACGACGATGTAAAAGCGAACTTCATGAAGGGCAAATATGCTTTCTACATGAACGGTTCCTGGTGCTGCGCGGATGTTATCAATACACTTGGGGCAACCGATGAAGTGAAAGTCTGCACTTTCCCGGTCATTGATCCGGGAAAAGGATCCACGGGTTATTTTATCGGCGGACCTTCGGAAGCATTGGCTGTAAACGCTCGATCGAAGAATGCCGAACTGGCCGCCGAGTATGTTTTCGAACTCGGCAGACTGATTTCCAAATACCAGTATCTGACCGGATGCGGACTGCCCACATTTGCTGTAGATTATGAAGCCATGGACGTGAATAAGCTTACGCGTCAGGCGGCGAAACTTACAACCGAGTGCAAAGACATGGTTCTTTTCGGTGATGTCATTATGAGAACCGAAGGCGTCGAGAAGTATCTCAGAGCTCTCGAAGAGGTTATGAACGGCACCGTTAACGGTACCGGTTTTGCGGCAAAACTGGGGAACAGTATTCAATAAATGACCATGGGTTCACGCCCCGAAAGCGCTTTTCAATTTGTTGTTGACTTTTGATATTCTCTGTAATATAATGGGAAAGCGCTGACGGGGTGTGGCCCAGTTTGGCTAGGGTGCTTGATTTGGGATCAAGAGGTCGCAGGTTCGAATCCTGTCATCCCGAGTCCACTCTGAATATTGTTACATGCGGGTGTAGTTCAATGGTAGAACACTAGCCTTCCAAGCTAGACACGTGGGTTCGATTCCCATCACCCGCTCTTTTTATGAGGAGGGTTTCCCTTCACCATGTGCCAGTAGCTCAGCTGGATAGAGCAACGGCCTTCTAAGCCGTGTGTCGGGGGTTCGAATCCCTTCTGGCACAATTTGTTGGAATCAACAATTTTATATGGTGGGTATAGCGCAGTTGGTTAGCGCGCCAGATTGTGGCTCTGGAGGCCCTGGGTTCGAGTCCCAGTATCCACCCTGATGCAAAGCCTTTTCTGTACATAGTAAAGGCTTTGTGTTATAATTGGGCCATCGCCAAGCGGTAAGGCACAGGGTTTTGATCCCTGCATTCCGCTGGTTCGAATCCAGCTGGCCCAGGATTTAAGCGGGCGGATTGCCCGCTTTTTTCTTTCATCGGGATAAAACAGGAGCGGAAAGGATAACATGGCGGCAGAAGATCGAAGACAATATAAGGATTTCGCGATGACAATCCGGCGCAGCGACTACCGGCTTTCCGAGATTGCGTCCACGAGGTCCACCCTTCGGAATGAGGTGCGGAACGCGTACCGGAATCTGCAGATCAGTCTTGCCGTTGATTTGCTCAAAGAGATGGATATCGAGCAGATCAATGTCAGCAAGGACGGAATCCGTGTCAAGGCGTTTCGCGACATGGGATTGAAGACGGTCGCGGATGTCTTCCGGGCGACGCAGCGCTCCCTCGAGTCGATTCCGGGCGTCGGTCCCGTAATGGCGGCCAAGGCGAAACGGAACGCCGAGGCGCTTCGCATTTCGGCAAGCCGCACCGTGCGTGTGCGGGTCGACCGGGAACACCCGAGTGCGGAGTCGCGGAAACTGGTGCACAGTGTCGGCATCCTGATGCGCGCGGACACATTTATCGACCGGGCGGCGGACCTGTACAGCGCGAGTCATGACGGACTGACCGCGCGGCTTGCGGTTTCCGAATGTCTCGGGAACGGGTTCTCGTGGTTCTTCACGTCCAATGAAAAGAAACAGCAGGCAAGGCTTGCGTACAGTGAACTGCAGGAGTATGTCTACGCCGAGTACGCGAGGAATGCCTCGGACATTATTGACGGCTACAACGCCGCCGTCGCGCTGACCGAAGCCGAAGCGTGGCAGGTGTTCTCGGATAATTCAGCACCGTATTACGCGCTTCTTTTCTCCGTAATCGAGGGCAATACCGAAGCGATTACCGATTACGGCGGAATCCCGGCCGAACTGGTGGAAAAGGTGAATCGGTTTCCGCTCGTTACGGAAGGACTGCAGGCGACACTGCGGCGATACCAGGTATTCGGCGCCAAGTACATTCTCACCCAGGAGCGTGTGCTCCTCGGGGACGAGATGGGCCTCGGCAAAACGATCGAGGCAATCGCCGCGATCACGCATCTCCGTGCGGAGGGCAAGACGCATTTCCTCGTCGTATGCCCGCTCAGCGTTTTGATGAACTGGCAGCACGAGGTCGCGAAGTTCTGCACCGTCCCCGTCGACGAAATCTACGGATATGACCGGAGCGAAGAACTGACGGAATGGCTCGAAAAAGGCGGAACGGCGATCACGACTTACGAGACCGCCTCCAAGATCGACCTTCCGGACCGCTTCGCCATTGATCTTCTTGTCGTGGATGAGGCGCAGTATATCAAGAATCCGGACACGCTCCGGACCAAAGCGGTGCGTCACCTGATCGGACGCTCCCAGAAGGTGCTTCTGATGACCGGTACGCCGATGGAAAACCGCGTGGACGAGATGGTCCGTCTCATCGGCTTTCTGCAGCCGGAAACGGCGGCAAATGCCAGGCGGTACACGTCGCTCTCCGAAGCGGAACAGTTCCGCGAGCAGATTGCACCGGTTTACCTGCGCCGTACCCGCGAACAGGTACTCGGAGAACTGCCGGATAAGGAAGAAATCATTGAATGGGGAATGCTGACGCCCGAGGAAACGGAAGCGTACCGGAAGGCGCTGGCGTCCAACAACTATATGGAAATCCGCCGCATCTCGTGGAATCTGCCCGCCGTCAGCGAATCGACCAAGGCAAAGCGTATGCTCGAACTGATCGAGGAAGCGGAGGCGGACGGCCGGAAGACGATCGTGTTCTCGTTCTTCCGTGAGACGCTGCAGAACGTCGCGATGCTCGTCGGCGAACGCTGCGCGGGCGTCATAGACGGTTCCGTTCCGATGCAGCGGAGAGAAGAGATCCTGCAGAAATTCCGCGAAGATGAGAGCAAGACCGTGCTTGTCTGCCAGGTGGTTGCCGGCGGCGTGGGCTTGAATGTTCAGGCGGCAAGTGTTATCATATTCTGTGAACCGCAGCTGAAACCTTCCATGGAGGAGCAGGCGGTCGGCCGCGCGTACCGGATGGGACAGAGCCGTAAGGTTCTTGTGCACCGTTTGCTGATTTCCGATTCCGTGGATGAACGGATTCTGTCCATTCTCGCGGATAAGAGGGAGGCATTCCTTGCATTTGCCGACGAATCGGTAATCGGGAAGATGGATGTCGAGCAGGAGATCACGACTGCGGCAATGCAGCAGATAATTGAAGAGGAAAAGAAACGTTATCAGGTGACGGAACAGAAGGACGAAACGGATGACGCGAAGGAGGATCGCGAATGACGCGACATGGTAGAAAAATAACGGCCCTGCTTCTTGCGGCGGTGCTTGCGGCTTCGATATTCGGCGGCTGCGGCAAGGACACGAAGAAGGGACCGTATTCGGTTCGGTTTGACCTGAACGGCGGCGACCGGGTTTCCGGCGAGCTTCGTCAGGAGGTGGAAAAGGGAGAAGCCGCGAAAGAACCGAAGGTGGAGAGAGAAGGATATATCTTCGGCGGATGGGACACCGATTTCTCGGACATCAAGGGAGATACGGTCATCACCGCAATCTGGAAGAAGGCAATTTACGTCACATTTGACGCAAACGGAGGCGAGTTCTCGAGCGGCAAGGATACCGCGATTGTAGCGTCCGGCAAGAAGCCGCAGACGCCGACCGTGAAGCGGGAAGGATACACGTTTACCGGCTGGGATAAGGAAGTCACGAACGTTACCGAAGACACGACCTATGTTGCGCAGTGGAAGCGGGATATCCCGGCTCCCGAAGAGGTTTACGCGTCCCTGTCCGGAAGCATGGTGGAGATTCATACATACGACAAGAAGGGGCAGGGAATTTCGCTCGGTTCCGGATTCTTCATCGATGAGACGGGTACCGTGCTGACCAACTTCCACGTGATGGAAGGCGCTTATTCCGCGGAAATCGTCATGTACGACTCGAAGAGCTACCGTGTCACGGATATTGTGGGTTACGATAAGGATATCGACCTCTGCGTGATCAAGACGGCGGCAAAGGAGACGAAGGCGGTCACATTTTTCGAAGGGGAAGTGAAGACCGGCGAGACGGTATATACGATCGGCAGTTCCATCGGACTGACCGGCACGTTCTCGAACGGCATCGTGTCGACGGCATCCCGGAAGAACGACGGCGTGGAATACATCCAGATTACGGCGCCGATTTCGAAGGGCAACAGCGGCGGACCGCTTGTGAACGAGTTCGGCGAAGTGCTCGGCGTCAACACGTTCCAGATGGTGGACGGACAGAACCTGAATTTCGCGGTATCCATCAAGGAACTGGAGAACGTCAGCCGCAAGAATCCGATGACCATCCAGCAGTTCGGCGAGAAGACCGGCAAGGAAGTGAAGTCGAACTACACGAAAGTGGAGACCGGTGACAAAGGAGAAGAAGTCTACCGGATCGCGAACGACATCGAACTGGAGCCGAACGATTCGCTGGACAAGGCCAACGCGCTTTCGAACGGATACTGGACGGCGGCCTATCTGAACCGGAACGAGACCGATGTGTTCTCCCTGAAGGCACCCGGAAAAGGAACGCTGTATGTTTATCTCGTTTCCTACTATCATGACGATGACGATTACCTGTATGCCTATCTGCGGAGCGGCGACGGCATGAGCGTGGAGCGCGCGCAGGTCGGACGGAGCGAGAAGATCGATATCAAGGATTACCGCTCCGATATGTACATGGTCGCGACGTTCAGCATCACGAACGCCGGCACGTACTTCATAGACGTGCATCTCCCCAACAATTATCCGTACAAGAACGGCTGTTATTACCTGATCGGATACGAATGGAAATAAACAAAAATCCCCGCTTTGAGAGCGGGGATTTTTTATGCGGATAACAGGACTTGAACCTGCACGCTTGCGCACCAGAACCTAAATCTGGCGTGTCTGCCAATTCCACCATATCCGCATAGGATTCGATTCATTCTATCATTGCCGGTTGCGGTTGTCAATCCTGGCGGATTCTCTTGTTTTTTCGTGCTCTTTTTGGTACAATCATCATGGATTTCTATGAATTGAAATCCGGAAGGAGGGTTTCTTATGAAACTGAAATATGAATTCCTTGTCCGTGAGGTAGGAGACCGTTTCGTAGCGGTCGCAGTCGGTGAAAACGCCGAAGAATTTCACGGCATTATCCGCATGAACAAGAGCGGCAAGATCATTCTGGAATATCTCCGGGAGGAGACGACCGAGGACGAGATTCTGCGGAAACTTACGGAACAGTACGAAGGCACGGAAGAATTCTTCCGCGGTGAGATTACAAAATTCGTTACCGGACTTAAAAACGCAGGAGTACTTACCGAGTAACCAACACTTCAAAACCATGGCAGAGGAGGGGCAACAACTATGGCGGCTAAACGAGTGAATTACTCAGAGATTACGGATGACATCCGGCATTTGACGGATCTGTGCCGGGACAACAGCAACATTGATCCGGAACTTTACAACCGGTATGAGGTAAAGAGAGGGCTTCGCGACCTGAACGGCAAAGGCGTCCTTGCGGGACTGACCGAAATTTCCGAAATCCGCACGCTCAAGGTGGAGGACGGCGTCGAGAAGCAGTGCCCGGGGCAGCTGTTCTATCGCGGCATCAATGTGGAAGATATTGTGAAGGGATGCGTTGCAGAGAACCGTTTCGGGTTCGAGGAGACGGTGTACCTGCTTCTGTTCGGGCAGCTTCCGGACCGGCAGCAGCTGTCCGATTTTACGGAACTGCTCGGGTATTACCGGACGCTTCCGAGCAGCTTTGTGCGCGACGTTATTCTCAAGAAACCGAGCGCGAACATGATGAACGGTCTGGCGCGCAGCGTTCTGACCCTGTATTCGTATGACACCAATCCGGAAGATACGTCGCTGGAGAACGTGCTTCGGCAGTGCATCCAGCTGATTTCGATCTTCCCGATGCTTACCGTGTACAGTTACCATGCGCACCGGTATTATTATCTGGACGAAGCACTGATCATACACCGTCCGAGGACCGACATTTCGGCGGCGGAGAACATTCTGCACATGCTTCGACCGGACAGCATGTATACCGAACTGGAGGCGCGTGTTCTGGACATCGCGCTGATCCTTCACGCGGAGCACGGCGGCGGTAACAACTCAACCTTTACGACGCACGTTGTAACGTCCTCGGGAACCGATACGTACGCGGCCATGACGGCGGCGCTCGGTTCGCTGAAGGGACCGAAGCACGGCGGCGCGAACATGAAGGTTGTCGAGATGTTCGCCGACATGAAAGAGAAAGTAAAAGACTGGACGGATGAGGAAGAGGTTGCGG
>JAGAES010000087.1 GCA_017613055.1 Lachnospiraceae bacterium
ATCCGCGCTGTCGTCAAGCTTTCTCCGGACGTCCTTCGTGCGGATCACGATGTGTCTCGGCGTAATGCTTAAAAGCCCTTCCCCGAGAACGATTTCATACCGGTTCGTCACGTCGGCGCCGCCCTTGTCGAACACCTTTACGCTGACGGAGTTCGGACACTGGCCGACCGTTGTGATGCTTCCGGTAGCTTCCATCTTAATCTGATGGCCGTCCGCAAGTTTTCCTTCCTCAAGCTTGCATGAAGGGTCGCTTAAAGGCATGCCGTCATATTCTTTTGAGCTGCTTCCCGATACGACGTAAAGCGTCCCGTACTTCACGACGATTTCCCCGTAGACGTAAGTGATATCGTAGCGGTCGGAGACGTCGTTTCCTTCGTCATCTAAGATCAAAGCGGTAAATGTGTTCTGATACACGCCGGGTTCCTTCACCGTGACAAAGTCGGTCGTCGTAAGATGGTGTCCCTTCGAAATCCGGCCCTTCGCAAGTTTGGCCTGCTCGTGCGTGAACTCGCTGCCGTCATAGATACGGGAAGAGGAATAGCTCTCCACCGTAAGCTTCCGCTTTGTCACTTCAAGCTTGCCGGCATCGATTACGATATCGTACTGATCCGAAACATCCATGCCGCCGCGGTCGTAGATTACGACATCGGCAACGTTGTCGCTCACGCCTGCCCGCGTCTGTTCGCCGCGGACTTCCACATACAGCGTGTGCTCCTTCGCAAGCGTACCCTTTTCGAGAATCCACTCGTCGCAGGTAAGCGGCTTGCCGTCATATTCTTTTTCGTCGGAACCGGTCCGGATGACAATCTGCGTCTTCCTCAGATGGAAGCTTCCCGAGGCGATGATTGCCGTCAGAATGATCATCAGGGCAAGCAGTGCCACGCACAGACCACCGACTATGTAGACCGGTGTTTTCTTCTTCTTCATAAAATCCCCCTCAGGATGCGAGCTGCCGCAGGAAATGCAGATAGCTGCGGCACAAAGGCATCTGTTCTTCTTCGTACAGTTCGCTCAGTTTCTCTTCGAGCACGGCGCTGGCTTTCGCCATAATCGCCGGATTCTGGCCCTCGAGCTTCCGGAATACTTTCTTCATCAGGAAATCGTCGAGCGCGTCCTCTTCGGTACCGCCGGAGACGATGAATACCGAAACGTACTCTTCCATCTGTTTTCGGATACGGTTACCGTAAGTGATATGGAAATTGTCCATCAGGCAGCGGTCAATCTCCGCCACCTTACGCCGGTTTTCGCCCGACATCGAAACCGTCTTCTTGGCGCTTTCGATAAGCTTCCGGAAGTACGAATACGACATCCGGATGCCGGCGGACTGCGGCGCGCGGAACGGGTTTGCCTTGCGGTCCAGATTCATGACCATCGCACGGTCGTACACCTTGTCCGAGATGGCAAATGTGGAGTCGTCGTTGTTCGCCGTGCCGATGAACCACACATTTTCCGGAATAAGAAAACGGCCGTCCTTGAAAAGCTTCGGGTCCTGCGGCCAGGAATCCGAGGTCATGTCGAGGAAACGGTTGTCCTCGCTCAGTTCCATCAGCGAAAGGAAATCTGCGAAGTAGTACTCCACCCGCGCGATATTCATCTCGTCAAGCACGATTACGTTGACTTCGTCGTTGTAACGTGCCTCGTATAGCTTCTTCAAAAGCGCGCTCTCGCTGAACTGCTTCGTGAATTCGTTGAAATAACCGATGACGTCGGCGCGTTCCTTCCACATCGGCTGCACCGAGATGACCGTCGAACGGTTGCCGAGGTAATCGCCGAACGCAGTCGCAAGCGAGGTCTTACCGGTACCGGACAGTCCCTGCATGACCATCAGGTGCGAAACGGCGAAACCGGATACGAATCTCCGGATGTCCTCAATGTCATAGTAAAGCTGCAGATTGGCGGCCGCGTAGTTGCGGAAATCCTTGCAGATCCACGCAAGGCTGATGCCGACCTGGTAAGGCGTCGCCGGACGGCCTTCCATCTCGCGGTCGGTCGCGCAGAGCGCACGGAAACGGATTCCGTCGTCCTTTTCCTTCTTCTTTGCGAACAATGTGAAGCCCACCTTGTCGCGTACCAGAATTACAGTCAGCACAATCAGTGCAACAGGCAGCAGCAGTGCCAGAAGGAGCACCAGGTACACGGTCTCGGAGTGCACCCAGGTTCCCTCACCGAATACCTCCGAAAGTGTTTCGCCGTCATTGTTCGTGATGCCGTACAGGATGAGAATCACCTGTATCAGCGAAACCGCGCCGATGACCAGAAACAGCCGGAGATAGGAAAATCCTTTTTGTTCCTCTCTCATTGTTTCTCCTTCTTTCCCCACAGGATCCGTCTGCGGATCTTCTTCTTTGCTTTCTTCCAGTTACTGCGGTATATGCGCTCAAGCGCGTCCCGCTCCTTTTCAAGTTCCAAAAAGGCATCCCGGTCGGAGAAATCCTCCCCCTTGTTGACGCCGTATTCTTCCATCATGCCGAGCATCCGGGCATGGTAGACGCGGGACCGTTCGGTTTCTTCCGAAAGCCGTCTTCGAAGCTCGTTCACTTCCGCGACCAGCTTCTCCTGGCGGAGCCGCTCCTCGTTCTGCACCATGTCGGCGCGGCGGTTTGCTTCGCTTGTCTCCTTGCGGAAACGTTCCATCGTATCGCGGATTTCCGACTCGCGCTCCTCCGCCGCGGCAGCCGCATTACGGTAGGTGTCGGTCTTCGAAACCTCGCCCTTAAGCGCCGCAATCTGCTCCTCGCGGATCCGGATTTCATCATCCAGGACCTGAAGGAAATCCTCTGCGTTCATCTCCCCGCCCGGAAGCCCTGCCCGCAGTGCCTGAAGCCTTGCCTCTCGCGCCAGGAACTCTTCCACGCGCTTCTGTTCCTCCTCGGCGCGGTAACGCTCCTCGAGCTCGTCTGCAGCGTTCTTCCCGTACTTATAATTCAGGTACATCGCGGTCATCATCAGCTCGGTGATCTCGCGTTCCATCGCTTCCGAGAAAGGCGCCTGCGCGTTCTCGTGACGGTTTAACGTAAAGCCGTCCCCGGTGTAGGTGCTTAAGAAATCATAAAGCGCGACAACCTCTTTGAAATGCACATCCATGCGGAGCACGTTCGTCCGCGTAATCGGCGGGGTTACCATCGGGGCAAATGACACTTCCTTCATCAAAGGCATCGCAAGAAGGACCGCTACCGCGCTGACCGCGTTCTCGATCCTGGCTACCTTTCTCGCCGTCTTCTCCTCCTCTTCGGTCATGCCTGCCGACTGGTCGGAAAGCTTCGCCTCGAAGGAAACCTTGCGTCCCTCCATGCGGAGGTCCTTCTTGAAGGTCATGTCCGAACTCCGCTCGTTCCATGCCTTCACAATCCGGAAATAACGGTAATCGAGAAAGTCTCTCGTATAGCAGAGCACCATGTAAAGGACACGGTTCTCATAAACCGCGTAGTTGCTCTCGTTTTCGTATACTTTCAGCTTGTCCGGAATCAGGTCGTCGCCCTCGTCCGGAACGTGTGTAATCATCTCGCTGTGACGCGCGAGATGCTCGACCGAGGCGCGGGACACCTTGCGTACGCGTTCAATCGGCGTCACATTTCCCTCGGATTTGATAAACTGCCGGTCCTCGCGGATGGCGGCTTCAAGATGCGGCAGCGAACGCTCAATCCGGTCAATCCATTCGTCGTCGATCGTGACGTCGAAATAGACCGACGAAAGCCGTTCTTCCGCACGGTTGCTTTTCGCAATCAGCGTGCGGAGCCGCGTCGTTTCTTTCGTATCGGTTAATTCCGCCGCAAAGCGTTTCGCAGCGCGGTGGTACTGGTCCATAGTCGTGTGGCTCATACTTCCGTCGCCCTCCTACTGGGAGTTCCTGCGGAGACGCTCAAGGCTGTCTCTGCAAAGAGGCATACGGTCCGCACCGAACACGGACGCAAACAGTCCTTCCATCTCATCCATACCGTAACGGATGACAACCGGGCTCAAGCCGTCCAACTTCCGAAGTACCTTCTTCGAAAGCAGGTCGTCAACGGCCTCCTCCTCGCTTCCGCCGCACGCCATGTAAACCGGAATGTACTCCTCCATCTGGCGGCGGATACGGTTTCCGTAGGTGATGCGGTAACGTTCGGTCAGGAAATTATCGACGGCGGCAATCTTCGCGCGCATCTCATCCGATAACCGGAACATCTGCTTCGCCTGCTGCACAAGAGCCGCAAAATGCCTAAAGGAAACCTTGTCGCCGTTATTGTAACTCGGCTCGAAGAAATCCGCCTTACGGTCAAGGTTCATTACCATCGCACGGTCATATACCTTATCGGAGATGGCAAACGTGGAATCGTCGTTGTTCGCCGTGCCGACGAACCAGACGTTCTCGGGAATGCGAAGCATCCCGTGCTCGAACAGTCTCGGGTCATCCGGCCATGTGTCCGAAACGACTTCGAGATAACGGTTCTGCGGATTTAATTCCATCTGGGACAGGAAATCCGCAAAGTAATACTCGACGCGGGCGATATTCATCTCATCAAGCACAATGACGTAGATTTCGTCCGTGTAGCGCGCTTCGTAAAGCTTCTTGAGAAGCGTTCCTTCGCTGAAACGCTTCGTGAATTCGTTGAAATAACCGATAATGTCGGAGCGTTCCTTCCACATCGGCTGCACGGAAATAACGGTCGAATGGTTCTTCAGGTAATCGCCGAAGGCTGTCGCCATCGAAGTCTTACCGGTACCGGACAGACCCTGCATGACAACGAGGTGCGATACGCCGAGGCCGGCGACGAACTTGCGCACGTCCTCCTCGCTGTAGTAAAGGCCGAGCTGCGACGCCGCAAAATCCCGGAAATTCTTGCAGATTCCGGCAAGCGTGATGCGGTTATTGTAAACCGGCGGCTCGTAAGAGCCCATCTCCATGTCGGTCTGCACGAGCGAATGGAAGCGGGACGTAATTCCGTCCTCCTCAATCGGGTTGCCGTTTTCGTCGTAACGGACCGCTGCGCCCTGCGCGTTCGTCTTCTTCTCCGTGTTCACCATGATGAGCACGGTCGCAATCAGCGCGGCGATGCACAAAAACAGTGTTACAAAGTAAATCGTGATGGCAGTTCCCGACGAAAGGAACTCCCACAGGGAATCAAAAAAGGTGCCTAATATCAGGCTGTTTTCAGATATCATCTTGTCCTCCGCACACCGGCGTTCAAACGCCTTAATAATCGCATTCCGCTCCCGTTTGGGCACAAAATGCCACAAAATACAGTATAGCAGAAAAACCGCATTTTTACAACAAAAAACCTCTTCCGTCATACGACGAAAGAGGTCTTCGCTGCGGACTACGGGACTTGAACCCGAACGCACTATGTGCACATGATCCTTAGTCATGCCTGTCTGCCAATTCCAGCAAGTCCGCATTCTCATGTAAGGATTGTCCTAACACGCTTGCTTATACTATCACGAGTTTCGGAAAATGTCAATTCCTTTTTCAAAAAAAGTCGAAAAAATACCGGAGGACTGACTCCTCCGGTATCGGGTATTCATTACTCTACGGTGTAAGGCATAAGAGCGATATGACGGGCTCTCTTGACCGCTACGGTCAGGGCTCTCTGGTGCTTCGCGCAGGTGCCGGTGATTCTTCTCGGAAGAATCTTGCCGCGCTCGGATACATATCTCTTAAGCTTGTTAACATCCTTGTAATCGATGCCGCTCTCTTCTTTCTCCGTGCAGAATACGCAAACTTTCTTTCTTCTGCGAACGACTCTCTTTCTCATCGGAGCGTCGCCTCTGTCACCCTTATCGGACTTCTGAAAAGCCATTTCGGTGTACCTCCTATCTGATTGTGTCAGGCTGACGGAATACATCCTATGAATTCTTAGTTAAACGGGAGCTCCTCG
>JAGAES010000088.1 GCA_017613055.1 Lachnospiraceae bacterium
CCCTTCGCGCGTTGAGCTGCTTCACGAGATGGGTGTGGATATCGCAATCCTGGCGAACAACCATGCTTATGATTACGGCGAAGTGTCCCTGACCGATACGATGGATACCCTTAAGAATGCCGGAATCGCCTATGTCGGAGCAGGTTACAACCTGGATGAAGCGAAGAGTCCGGTATACCGGACGGTTCAGGGGAAGACGATAGCATTTGTCGCGGCGAGCCGGGCGGAGAAGAACATCATGACGCCCATGGCGACCGACGAGAAGCCGGGAATACTTCGATGCTACCGGATCGGAGACGACCCGAAGATTAAGAACGACGAGGAAGCGGTTTTCGTTCAGGCAATCCGCGAGGCGAAGCAGCATGCGGACTTCGTTATCGCAATCGTGCACTGGGGCGCGGACTATCAGGAGAAGATTGAGCAGGTGCAGATTGACACCGCGAAGATTTATCTCGACGCCGGCGCCGACGCAATTATCGGCGGCCACTCGCATAAGCCGGACCCGATTGATTTCTACAACGGGAAGCCGATCGTGTACGGATACAGTAACTTCTGGTTTAATGAGAAGGACCTCGGTTCGATGCTTCTTGAACTTCGGATTCACGGGGATGACGCGACCGGCGAGCAGCATGTGGACCTCTATTACATCCCCGCAAGACAGAAAAATGTCACGACGACGATTTCCCTTGGAGCGGATCGCGACCGGGAAGTCGAGAACATGCTGAAGATATCCGGCTATAAGATTCAAATTGCCGATGACGGCCTTGTGACCCCTTCGGGGTCTTGATGATACAGGCAAAACAAAACTGTGAAGGAGAAAGGAAAGAAGGAATGAAGAAATTACTGGCAATTCTGCTTGTCTTTGTGCTGGCATTCTGTTTGACTGCCTGCGACGACGATGATGACGATAAGGGCAGCAGCAAGAAATCAAGGAAGATAGAGCAGACAAAGAAGATAACCAACGAAGAATGGGACGAAAGGGCGGAGAACACGTACCGGGGGTCGGACGAAGACTACGCCGAGGAAGTCCGCCATTGTGCGGAGATTGCAACTGCGGAAATTGAAGTTTATGATGAAATCGTTGCGATTATAAGAGATAAAGAAGAAGGGGCTGAGATTATCCGCTTTTCCGAGAACGGAATCGAGATGCTTTATGACACGCCTTATCTGAAACGGGTTATGGATGATGTGTACGGAGCGGATTATAAATGCAAGTTCAAATCGAAGAAGTATGCAGGTAAGGAATATATAGTGACTTTTAAGCTTCTGCCGGGCGCCTACCAAGGAGCGGCACTTACGGTAACCGGAAGCTGGAGATAAAAAGAGACGCTTGCGCGCCTACTCCCATTGGCTCATATAGAGCCGGTAGTAGGCGTCTTTTTTTGCCATTAACTCGTCGTGCGTGCCCTGTTCGTCGATGCTTCCGCCGCCCATAATCGAGCCGCCGATGACGAGAATCCGGTCGGCATTCTGTATCGTAGAGAGCCGGTGCGCGATAACGAAGCAGGTTTTATCCTTCATAAGCGTCCGCATCGCGGACTGAATCCGCCGCTCCGTACGCGTGTCGACGTTGGAGGTGGCCTCGTCGAGGATCAGCATCTTGGAGTCGTAAAGCATGGCGCGCGCAATCGTAAGCAGCTGCTTCTGCCCCTTCGAGATGTTGCCGCCGTCTTCGGTGATGACCGTATCGTAACCGTTCGGAAGGCACATAATGTACTTGTGAATGTGAGCCGCCTTGGCAGCAGCGACGACCTCCTCGCGCGTCGCGTCGCTCCGTCCGTAGGCAATGTTATCGTAGATGGTTCCGTGGAACACCCACGTGTCCTGAAGCACCATTGCGTAGGCTTTCCGAAGAGATCGCATCGTATAGTTCAGGTGGTCGGTCCCGTCGATGAGAATCTCGCCGCGCACAGGGTCGTAGAAACGCATCAGCAGGTTGATAATCGTCGTTTTTCCGGCACCGGTCGGGCCGACGATGGCAATCAGCTTGCCCGCGTCCGCCTTCAGATTGACGTTCGAAAGAATCGGCTTCTCGGGAACGTAGGAGAAATCAATCCCGCGAAGCTCCACGTTACCGGCAACTTCCGTAAGCTCGGAAGCGCCTTCGCGGTCTGCGGTTTCCTCTTCTTCATTCAGAAGCCGGAACACGCGCTCTGCGGCAGCAAGCGCGGAAAGAATCTCGTTCGAGATGTTGGCAACCTCGTTAATCGGGCCGGAGAATTTCCGTGTATAGAGGATGAACGACGCAATGTTTCCGAGGCTGACCATGCCTTTCATGTAGAAGACGGAGCCTGCGGTCGCGGAAAGAGCAAGCGAAAGGTTCGTGAAGAAACCGACCGTCGGGCCGATTTTGGCGGCCTGGTAGTCCGCCTTGTAGTAAGCGTCGCACGCATTGTTGTTATGCACGTCAAATGCCACGACCGACTGCGCCTCATGCGCATACGCCTGGATCGTCTTCTGTCCCGAGAACATCTCCTCGGAGAAGCCGTTCAGCGTGCCGTACATGGCGGAGCGCTTCGACATTAACGGCCGGGTCTTCCGCATCATATAACGGGTATAAAGGATGTAGACGGGAATCATCACCACGACTACGATTACGAGCGGCGCACAGATATAAACCATCAGCGCAAAAGCGCCGACGACGGTCACAATCGACGACAGAATCTGCGTGATGTCGGTGGACAGCGAGTTGCTGATGACGTCGATGTCGTAGGAAACGCGGCTTATGATATCGCCGGTCTGGTGCGTGTCGAAATAACCGACAGGAAGCTTCATCAGTTTGGCCATTACGTCGGAACGCATCTTCCTGCCGACGGAACGGCCGATGTTCATCATCAGGAATGACAGCAGGTAATTGACAACCGACGAGAACACGTAAAGCGCAAGCATCAAAGCGGCATAACGGTACACGAGCTTGAAATTGACGGCGTCCTTTCCGCCTTCCATGGCGGTTATTGCGGAACCGGCGAACTTCGGCCCGAGCAGGGCGCATACGTTGGCCGTCAGCGAAAGAACGACGCCCGCAAGAATGCCGAGGCGGTAGCGCCCGAGGTAGGAAAGCAGCCTGAGAATCGTGCCCTTTGTGTCCTTCGGTTTCTCGGTTTTACTGCTAAGCGGAGGCATACTCGGCACCTCCCATCTGGGAACGGAAGATGTCCCCGTAGATTTCGCAGCTTTCCATCAGTTCGTCGTGCGTGCCGTAGCCGACCGCTTCGCCGGCCTCCATAACGAGAATCTTCGTCATGGGACGGACGGAACTGATGCGCTGCGCAATGGTTATGCAGGTCGCGTCGCCGTGGTGGTCGCGGACGGCCCGCCTCAATGCCGCATCGGTCTTATAATCGAGCGCGCTCGACGCATCGTCGAGAATCAGAATCTCCGGATGTCCGGCAAGCGCTCTCGCGATTACGACGCGCTGCTTCTCGCCGCCGCTCAGGTTGGCGCCGGCCTTGGTTGCCCGGTATTCA
>JAGAES010000089.1 GCA_017613055.1 Lachnospiraceae bacterium
CAGCGGCGCTATCAACAACGCTCCTACCAAGAAGATCCCGATCTTCGATTTCGAAGTTCCTACCGAGCTTCCGGGTGTTGATCCGGCAATCCTTGATCCTCGCGACACCTACGCTGATGCTTCCGTTTGGGAAGGCAAGGCGAAGGATCTCGCAGGCCGCTTCATTAAGAACTTCGTGAAGTACGAAGGCAATGCGGCAGGTAAGGCTCTCGTTAAGGCAGGCCCTCAGCTGTAATACAATCTTTCTGATAATGAAACACCCGGGACGGTTTGTCCCGGGTGTTTTTACGTTGTATTCGGCTGACTGTTTATTTCATATGTCTCCGGATTCCTCTTACGACGAGGGCGATACCGATGACAATCATCGCGATGCAGACCGCGAGCATCATATAGATGATGACGGGGTTGTACGAGCCGTCTCCCGGCACGGGTGTCGGCGTCGGCGTTTCGGAAACAGCGGTCTCCGTCTGCGTCGGCTCCGGCGTGACGGTTTCGGTGACCGGTTCGGTCGGCTCCGGCGATACAATCGGCGTCGGCGTTGCGGAGGGAAGCGGTCTTTGTTCACGCGGTTCGATATCCGGCAGAGAAGCCGGCGTAAGGCTTGTACGGTAAGCTTTATAATCGGTCAGGGCAAGCTTTGCATAGACGGTCCGTGTGCCCTTCGGGACAACGCCCGTGAATTCGGAACCTGCCTGATAATCCGGCATTACGTACCAGCCGAGGAAACGCATTCCGGAAATGGAAGGATTCGCAGGTTTTCCGTCCGCGGACGAAGCATAATAGTATCCGTTCGCGCGGTAAGAGAAGGAAGCATCCGGATCGGGTTCCGCGGCTGACGGATTGAAGACTTCCGTAAGCGCGCTTCCGCGCTTTACGCTGTTCCATCCTTCCTTCATGGCGTCAAGAATCTCCGGATAATTGATCACGTAGGTTCTCCGGTTGATGTAGGAGTGGCATTCGCCGCCCGAACTGCCCATGGCGCCGTTGTCCCAAACAATCATCGGAACGCCGTACATGGCAGCCTTCGTTGCGGTATAGAGGAACCAGTCCGCACGGTACTTGGTATTGTTATGGGAATTGGTCGCGCCGGTTTCACCGATGACAACCGGGATGCCGTATTTCAGGAAATTCGACTGGATATCGCGGAACACCGAATCAATGGACGAGCTGTTGACACCGGCCATAAAGGTTTCCTTCTCATCGGTCAGGCAGAATTCGTAAGGCGTGTAGCTGTGCACGGATATGATTATGTTGCCGGCAGGCTCGCCGTTATAAGTCGGCATTGCGATGCTTTGAAGAACCGAACCCGAGCATGAGGCTGCATAGCCCGGAATCATCAGGCAGCGCTCGTCATTGTGTCCGAGACCGGTGGAACGTACCGCGTTCACGAATACCTGGTTCAGGTAATTCACGGCGCTGTAACCGTCCGGCGTTCCGTTCCATTCCGCTGCGGTGCCGGCCATGCGGGGCTCGTTCATTCCCTCGAAAATCAGATGCTGGTCGTAGTTCGCAAAGTATGTCGCAATCTGCGTCCATACCGCGTTCAGTTCTTCGCCGACGGCAGGGTAGGAGGTGTCCAGATCCTTCACATTTACCCAACCCTCGTGATGAACGTTAAGAATGACGAAGAGACCGTCGTTATAGCAGTAATCCACGACTTCCTTCACGCGTGCCAGATAGGCGGGGTCAATCGTATAGGTGCCGTCGTTTGAGATGAAATTCATCCAGGTGACCGGCAGACGGACGGTATTGAATCCGGCGTCGTAAACGGCATCAATGAAACGCTGCGTAACCTTCGGGTTTCCCCACTGGGTTTCGTGTGTTTCAAGTGATCCGCCGGTGGCGTCGAAGGTGTTGCCGATGTTGAACCCGAGTTCCATCATGGAAACGATTTCCGTTGCGGAACAGCCGGTCAGCCCGTCCTCTTTCCGCTCCGCCCCGAGTGACCGGGAAGGCGCGGCCGAAGCAACCCCCGTTGTCAGAAGAAGTGTGAGAAGAATCAGCGACACGATTCTTCGAAACTGGTGTTTCATATGGATAATACCCTCTTTTCATTACGTATAAAAGTAAAGTAATTGTACCGAAAAAAAGGCCTCCCGTCAAGATTTCCAGGCGGGAGGCCGGCGGATTATACGGTTTTTACGGTCCCCGTGAACTTCGGGTAACCTTCTTCAATCTTTGCGAGCGCTTCTTCAAGACTCATGCCGTGGAAACTGCCTGCCGTGAAGCAGCGTCCGGACTTCTTATCGTCAATGAAGGCGCCGACGACAACGCCCGGAAGCGAACTCTCGGGAGCATTCGGCGCGCCCGGTCCGCCGAGATCGGTCCGGCACCAGCCGGGATCCGTCAGATTGATGCACACATCGGTTCCTTCGCACCCTGCGGCAAGATCCATCGTGACCTTGTCGAGCGCGGCTTTGCTTGCGGAATAACCGGCCTGCTCGGGCTCGAGGCAGATACCGCTTGTTGTGTTGACGATGCGTCCGAACCCCGCCGCCTTCATCTTCTTAAGAAAATGATACGTAATCATCATCGGAGCAATCGTGTTAATCAAAAAGCTGCTTGTATAATCGGATACGGGAGTGTTCAGATAATCGGTCCGGTAAGCGACCTGAACGCCCGCGTTATTTAAGACGATATCAACCCGGACGCCGAGGGCGTCGATTTCGTCAAGCATCGCCTGAACCGCGCAGGGGTCCGAAAACTCCGCGCCGACCGCAATCGCCTCCACACCGAACGACTTCGCTGTCTCCGTAATCTTTGCACAATGCTCTTTCGTGCGTCCCTGCACAATCAGGTTGCAACCGCGCTTTGCAAGAAATGCCGCCGCACCGAAGCCGATTCCTCTTGCGGCGCCGGTAACGAACGCCCATCTTCCTTTTACATCCACCATAAGTCTATCCTCCTTTTCGGTGGCTTAACGCTATCACATTTGGCGCAATAAGGCAAGGGAGCGGGACAAGATGGATAAGAAGATACGGATTATCATAAGATAGCACATCGGATTTGACGAAAAGGGGCCTTTATGATACTTTATCATAGACAGGCGGCGGAAAATGCCGCGGAAAGGGCAGCAGTATGGATCGAATCGCGAAAATCAGGAGCTTTCTAAGACGGCCGGACTTCTTCCGGATTACGCTTCGGGATGAAGCAACTTCCACGAACACGCTTGTGAAGGAGCTGGGGTATGAGGGGGTGCCGGAAGGATACGTGATGATTGCGAAAAGGCAGACCGCCGGCAAAGGAAGAATGGGGAGACGGTTCGTATCGCCCGAGGCCGGGCTTTACATGTCGGTGCTTCTGAGGCCGGACTGTCCGGTGACGGAAGCCGTGCGTTTGACTCCCGTTGCGGCCGTAGCGGTCTCGGAGGCGATTCGGAAGCTTTCGGGGGAGCCCGCTGTGGTCAAATGGGTGAACGATGTGTACCTCGGCGGTCGGAAGGTGTGCGGAATCCTTACGGAATCGGCGCTTACGCCGGAGGGGAAGGCGGATTTCTCCGTCGTCGGAATCGGCGTGAACATCGAAACGCCGGAAGGCGGATTTGACCCTTCCGTCTCGGAAATTGCGGGAGCGATATACGAATACGGCGAATCGCCCGAAGATTATCTCGAGCGGCTCGCCGCGGAAATACTTAACAATCTGATTGACTATTATGATGATTTGAAAGATTCAACGCTTGCGAAACGGTACCGGGAGCTTTGCTTCCTGCCGGGAAAGCGCGTGCTTGTTTTTGAAACCGCGGACGGGCAGAGCGCCGGGAAACCCGCGGAAGTCATTACCGTAACCGACGATTACGGGCTTCTTGTGCGGTATGCGGACGGCACGGAAGAAGTCCTCATCTCCGGAGAAGTCAGCGTGAAACTGTCTTAAATCAATTCTTTTTGAAGCCGGAATTCGAAATCGGCTCGCCTTCGCACAGCAGATGCGCGACCTCGCCGAGCGCGCGGACGCGGAACCAGGCGGTGCCGGGATCCCGTTCCTCGGACTCGATGACCGTGAGCCCGGTCGGAGCGCTGAAGAAACCGTGCCACAGAAGAGGCGCGGCGATGCCGGTCAGGTGCGCGACAACCGTAAGCGTCGCAATCATATGGCAGAAGATGACAATCGTCTTCTCGCAGGGTCCTTCCGGGCCCCAGTTTGTGCGGAACACATGCCCGTCGTGATTGTAGCCGTATTCCTTAAGAAGCCCGTCAAAGCCTTCCGTAATCGCGAGGTAGCCTTTTTTACAGGAAGGATCGGCATATAACGGTGAGTCAAGCCACGTATCGGCGGAGAAAAGCGACTCGTCTTTCGTCCAGTCCCCGGGATAGAAATCCCACGCATGACGCACATAGCCTGCCCGCGGGTGGAACGCCCTTCCGGTATATTCCTCAATCCACGGAAGCACGGTTGCTTCCTTTCCGAGCGGCTCGAGGCAGACGCGGCATGTTTCCTTCGCCCGTCCGAGCGGAGACACATAGTAAGCATCGACCTCCGGGTCGTATTTTTTTATCCATTTTGCAAGGCATGCGGCCTCGCGTTCTCCTTTGTCGGTCAGAAAGTCGTTTTTGTAATCCGGGTCGCCGTGGCGAATCATTATAATCTTCATTCCGTGCTCCTTTCCGGCAGGTTTCTTTTCATTCCCCGGTTAGTATAGGACAGCCCGCCGGAAAATGCAATAACCCATTGCGCGAAGCCGGAAAATGTGATACATTCAAAAAAGAAAAAAAGAGGTTTGCATCCGGCACGGGAAGAACCCTGCCGGTCCCTTAGATAAAAGGAGGAATATCATGTCTGTTTTTTGTCCCAATTGCGGGAATGAAATGAAAGACGGCGAACTGTTCTGCCCTGCTTGCGGCACCCCGGTTCCGGCGGCGGAACCTGTTATGGCTCCCGTAGCGGGAGCGGCGGAAGCGTTCACGCCCGAGCAGCCCGTACAGCAGCCTGTTTATGAACAGCCGGTTTACCAGCAGCCTGCAGATCAGGCTTATCAGCAGCCTGTTGACCAGACCTACCAGCAGCCGGTTTACCAGCAGCCTGTTGACCAGACCTATCAGCAGCCGGTTTATCAGCAGGGATATTATCAGCAGCCCGTTTACGGACAGCCCGTATATCCCGAGCAGACGCCGAAGAAGCGGAAGAAACTCGGTTTCGGAAGAAGAATCCTTGCGTTTTTCCTTTGCATTTTCCTCTTCCTCCTTGTACTGCTTTCGGTCGTGTTCTACGGAATCAGGGAATCCGTTAACGCGGACAACCTGAAGGAAGCTCTGGTCGGCGGAAGCGACATCAATATCGCCGAACTCGAAGTCGGTAAGTTCCTCGGCGACGAGTATGAAGGCGACAGCGTTGCGGAAGTCATTCTGGATAAGATTCCTGCGGAGCAGAGAGCAATGTATCCGGAACTGAATGAAGAGAATATCGCCAAGATTCTCGAGGAGAAGGAAGTCGGGAAACTGATTTCATCCACTCTCGGAGATGTTGTTTCGTTCTATACCGGCGAAAGCGACAAGCTCGAAATCGACGCCGACAGAATCGTGGATGTTCTTTCCGACAACTCCGATCTGATTGAGGAGTACTTCGGAAAAGCAATGACCGAAGACGATTTCGATGAAATCCGCAGCAGCATCGAGGATTTGAACGAGAATGAGCTGAAAGACCTTGAAAGCCTTGAAGATATGGACCTCGGCATTCCGAATACGGTGATTAAGATTATCAAGGCCGTATTCTCGCCGGTAACCTGGTATATCGTTCTCGGCGTTACCGCATTCTTCGCTCTGATGATTATCCTTGCATGCGGCCGCTTCTTTGACAGCAGCCTGATGCATATCGGAATCACCTCCGCACTTGCGGGAGGCCTCGTATTCGGCGGAACGAAGCTCGGTGAGGATCTGTTCCTTGACGCTACGGAGAAACCGCTCGGAGAGAAAACCGCGGGAATGCTGCAGGAACTGATCTTCGGCAAATTCTCTTCTGCAGGTCTTCTGGTTCTCTGCATCGGCGGGGGCCTTGTGGTCTGCGGCATCATTTATAAGATTGTTCGCGCCATTGTCGCGAAATAACGGAGAAACCGCGTGAGAAAAAGTTCGAAAATAATCTGGATTGCGCTTTCCGTAATTCTCTGGATCGGAATCTGGACGTTTTTAGCATACCGGCTGAATAAGCCGGTATTGCTGCCTTATCCGAAGAGCGTCTGGAAAGCGTTCATTAAAATGGTGGCCGGGAAAGGCTTCCTGCCGATTGTACGGGCAAGCTTTGTCCATGTGGCCAGGGGATTTCTGTGCGCGCTTGCGGCGGGCATTCTTCTTGCCGTGCTTGGAAGCCTTCATGAAGCCGTAGATATCCTTCTGATGCCCGGCGTCAAGCTGATCAAAACCGTCCCGGTCGTGTCCTTTATCATTCTGCTTCTGTTCTTTGTGAAGCCGGTGAAGATCGGGTTTGTGATTTCGATGCTCATGGTATTTCCGGTCGTTTATGAAAACGTCCGGAAGGGCATCGTTTCGTCGGATAGGAAACTGACGGAAGCCGCCCAGGTGTTCCGCCTGCCGCTCCTTCGGAAAATGATATACATCCGTATCCCGTCTGCGGTTCCTTATACGGCCGCGGCGTGCTCCACGGGGCTCGGGCTCTGCTGGAAGGCGGGAATCGCCGCGGAGCTGATTGCGCAGTCGCCGGAATCCATCGGACACGAACTATACTATTCCAAACTGTATGTGGACGCGGAAAGCGTATTCGCGTGGACGATTGTCATTATCATCGTCAGCGTTTTGTTTGAAAAGTTCTTCATGATTCTGTTCCGCCTCTTCACCGTTTCCGTGAGCGCGCCCACGCTCTGGAAACATAAAGGCGACCTGCTTCGGTATCTGTTCGGAATCCGTCCGGCAGCAAAGGCCGTTAATCCGGAAACTGCCGAGGAAGAGCAGTACGGGAACGCCTCCGACCGGACGGAGCAGCCGGCCGTTTCGAAAGAGGAAACCGGGGAACAGGAGATTTCCGCGGAGCCGGTGCTCACGCTTACGGATGTCGGTAAGAGCTTCGACGGCCGGAGCGTGCTCTCGAAGATTAACCTTTCGCTCGTTCCGGGAACCGTTACGGTAATAAGCGGGCCTTCGGGATGCGGCAAGACGACGCTCCTTCGGATCCTGTTAGGTCTTGAGAGTCCGGATCAGGGGACAAGAGAAGCCGCCAAGGGGCTTCCGATGTCGGCGGTCTTTCAGGAAAACCGCCTGATGGAACAGCTTTCCGCATCGAAGAACGTCCGCGTCGTAAAGGGAAGGCATTCAAAGGAAGCGGCGGAGGAGCTGCTAAAGAGAGCCGGAATTGAGGAAACGGAAGGAAAGCCGGTGTCCGCTTTCTCCGGCGGAATGAAGCGCCGGGTTGCCTGGTGCCGCGCATTGACGGCAGAATCCCGCGTTCTGGTGCTGGATGAGCCGTTTACGGGGCTTGACGAAGCAAAGAAAGACCGTATGACAGAGCTTCTCCGCGAACGGAAGAAAGACAACGCAATTGTCATTGTGACGCATAATCCGTCAGAAATCACAAAAATTAGCAGCGCTTTTTCAAACGTCAGGATGCTCGAAATGGGCGGAAAAGGAAAACAATTCTGAAAAAGCGCTCAAAAAAGCGAAAAATTCTACCTTTTGATTGTAAATTGTCAGAATATTCTATGAAATCTGAACAAATTTTGAATAATTTACAAAAATCGATAAAACTGTATTGACAAATCAACCCGCCGGTGGTAGAGTATAGACAACAACAAGAGAGAAAACATCCGGAAGAGCAAACGGATCGGCCGAAGAAATAGGCCAATAAAATACGGAAGAGGTGATACCGATGTACTAGCCGGCGAAGATCTTGAGAGATGAAAAGGCGACTGTTTAATCTACTTTTAACACCGAAGAAAAGGATGGTACGGTCCAATGGGACACCAAACATAATCTGAAGATAACGAAGTGTAAAACGAAAGCAGTTATTAAGCAAGTCAATTCAGTATAGATAGAGATCAAAACAGGAAGGTACACTCCAATGGGAAAGTAAGTTGGTCCGTATAACATTTGAAATCAATGAAAGGCAGGTACACTCCAAAGGACAGTTTAAATTGAACTACCCAAAACGATATTATGAAAGGTAGGTATACTCCAAAGGAAATCTTTAATTGATCTACCCGAAACGATATTATGAAAGGAAGGTACACTCCAACAAAAACTTAAATTGATCTACCCAAAGAACATTTTAAGAAACGGATGGTACAGACCAATGTACTAGTTGAGTGAACGAAATAAATTGAATAGCATATAATAAGGGCTTTGACATAGAATCGTCAAAGCCCATTTTAATGCGTTAATCTTATTCCGCTGCCCTCCGCAAGGAGGCCGCGGCTTTTCTGAATCCGTTCTAATGGCCGAGCTTCTGCCCGATAATCCGGGTCTGGTCCTCGGTGAAGGAGAAGCCGTTTCCGGTGAAATTGATTTCGACAAAGCAGTTGTCGTAGCAGAGGAAGAACCGCTGCATCAGCTTGCCGTCATAACGGAGACGGTACGCTTCCTTCGCGCCCCACGGCTTTTCGTCGATGCGCAGGCATTCTTTCGTGAGGTCGTCGTCGAAATAGTTTTTGAATTCGTCCATCAGGTCCGATTTAACCACGTTGTAGAGGGCGTGGAAACGGACGGTGGTAACGGTATAGTGGATTCCCGGCTCCGCGAGAGCGTCCGCCTGCGGCGACTGATCCGCATTGAGGCTTGAAAGGAACACGGAATTGGTATGGTCGGTAATCCGGTAGGAATAGCCTTCGTAAGATGTCGGAATGAGATCCTCCACCTTGAGCGGCAGGTCATCTAAGAATACCTGATAGGTCACATCGCCTGCCTGATAGGTTCCCTGCGGCTTCCGGCCGGTAATGGCGGGAATGAAAATCATCGCGAGGCTGACCCACAGAAGTACGGAGAGCCCGATATAGGAAACGACAAGCGAACCCATATAGTAAAGATAGTACTGCCATTTCGGAAATTCCATGTCCTTAAGGCGGGAAGCGCCCCGGAAGGCGGCGAAAACAATCAGAAACTGCAGGAACAGAACGAGCGCGGTCACCAAAGCGACGCGGTAATCGTCAAAGGCCGACGTCAGCTGCAAGGCGAGCAGAATCAGGCATGTGATGACGAAAATCCGGGCAGACCGCTTTGAGTAGCCTTTCGGCATCAGAAAGCGGTTCTCGCTTTCGGCAATCCGCTTCGCCTGATGGTACCAGCGGTAGTAGCGCCCGATTCCCGAAGTAATCCCTCCCCAGAGGAAGATAAAGATGAGGAAGGATAGGAGCTGAGAATTACTTAAAAGGTTCTTGACGGGGTTTGCGAACAGGTCTCGCACGAAGATGGCCAGCCAGAACATGCTGAGCATCATAAGCAGATAATAACTGAGGAGATAACCCTTCTGCGCAACCTCATGGATGGAGCGGACCTCGAGTACCGGGTCGGTCCGAATCGGCTCCGGATTCTCCGCGGTGTTGTAATAAATCGGCATCTGGCGGTTGGCGACGGCCGTCTGCCAGCCGGTCTGGATGCAGAGATCCTCGAAGGCGAGCTGCTCCTCGGTCGGCTCCTCGTCGAACAGGGAGGCTTTTGCGAAAAATGCGACCGAAAATGTAATCTTCGCTGGCTCAATCTTATGGAACCCGAACACGAAGGAGGATACCGAGTCAACCATCCATCCCTCTTCCGCCTCTCTGGCGAGATAAGCTTCGATTCCGGACTTATCATAGAACGGGAACAGATTCAGCCGTCTCTTACGGTCGCTCATCGCGGGAGTCCTCCTTTCGGTTTCATTTTCCTCTATAATATGATATAATTGATAAAAGTTCAAGAAAACTTTGCTTACGGGGAGGTAGGAAATGCCGTTACTTTTTTTAAGAAGAGATATTACTTCGATGCGCGTGGATGCGGTTGTAAATGCCGCCAACGAGTCGCTTCTCGGAGGAAGCGGCGTGGACGGCGCGATTCATCAGGCTGCGGGGCCGGAGCTTCTTGCGGAGTGCCGGACGCTCGGAGGCTGTAAGACCGGGGAAGCGAAGATTACCGGCGGTTACCGGATGCCGTGTAAGTATATCATTCATACGGTCGGCCCGATCTATCGGGGAGGGCGGTACGGCGAAGCGGAGCAGCTTCGGGACTGCTACCGGAATTCTTTAAAACTTGCGGAAGAGCGCGGGTGCGAGAGTGTGGCATTTCCCGCAATTTCGACCGGTGTGTACGGATATCCGTTCGGGGAAGCAACCGCGATTGCCGTTCAAACGGTGAAGGAATATCTGACGGAACACGATATGACGGTTTATCTGGTGTTCTTCGGGAGGGCCGGCCTTCATCACGAGCGGGACGGCTTAGAGGATTATATCAATAAAAACCGGGAACAGACGACGCTGTATTCGGTTTCGATGAATTCCTCCGCAATGACGTCAGGAGCTTCTGCTAAAGGAAAGAGCCTCTTCGGGAGAAGACAGTCCTCAGTGCGGAAGGAATCGTCTTTCCGGGAGGAAATCAGTGACAGCGCTTCGGGCGCGATGTCGTTCGCAATGGCGGACATGGAAGCCGCGGAGACCCCGGATTTTCGAAGCATGCTTGATGAAAGCTTTTCGGAGATGCTGCTTCGAAAGATCGATGAGAGCGGCATGACCGATGCGGAATGCTACAAGCGCGCGAACATTGACCGGAAACTTTTCTCAAAGATCCGGAGCGACCGGGCGTACCGGCCGAGCAAGCCGACGGTCATCGCATTTGCCGTAGCATTGAAACTCGGCGCGGACGAAACCGAGGAGATGCTTAAAAAGGCCGGCTACGCGCTTTCGAAAAGTGCGCTTTTCGATGTGATTATCCGCTATTTCATTGAGCGCGGAGAGTATGACGTTTTGAAGATTAACGAGGCGCTGTTCGATTATGACCAGACGCTTCTCGGCGCATAAAAATGATTCCGACAAGCCCCCTCTGAATGTCGCCTGACAGGCGACCAAAAGGGGGCTTTTCTTTGTTATCATTCGAATCGTAAAGAACAGAAACACCGCAGCAGGCGGATGCGAAAGGAGAAAACGATTATGAAAAAGAATGTGAACAAAGAAGTTGTTAAAAACGGCATCACGGAGATGGTATTCATCTTAGACCGGAGCGGATCCATGGCAGGGCTTGTGAGCGACACTATCGGCGGCTTCAACGGAATGATTGAGAAGCAGAAGAAGGAAGAGGGCAAGGCGCTTGTGACGACGGTTCTCTTCGATTCGGAAAGCAGCACGCTGCACGACCGGGCAGACCTTCAGGAGATTGAACCGATGACGGAACGCGAGTACCGCGTCGGCGGCTGCACGGCGCTTCTCGATGCGCTCGGCGGAACAATTCATCATGTGATGGATATACACCGCTACATCCGTCCGGAGGACGTCCCGGAGCACGTAATCTTCGTCGTGACAACCGACGGCATGGAAAACGCAAGCCGCGAGTACACCGCGGATGCGGTCCGGAAGCTCGTGAAGCAGCGCCGTGAGGACGGCTGGGAGTTTATCTTCCTCGGCGCGAACATCGACGCGGTCAAGACCGGCGAGAGCTTCGGCTTTGCAAAGGAGAACGCCGTCAATTACCACGCCGACAGCTGCGGCACCAAGGCTGTATTCCGGAGCGTCGGAAAGGCGATGGCAAGCATGCGCTGCGAGGGCGCGCTTGACGCCTGCTGGGCGGAAGAAGTCAAGGAGGATTACGAGACACGCGGCAAAAAGAAAGGTTGAAAGAAATCCTTCGTACTGATATAATCAGAGCAGAAATCGAAGCACGGCGGGCTTACGGTCCGCCGTGCATGTCTTTACGGAGGGCGATATGCATATCACACTGACCGGCAATCTCGGTAGCGGAAAGTCTACGGTCTGCAGGCTTTTGGAAGCAAAGTACGGATTTGAAGTATTCTCAACGGGCAAAGTAATCCGTTCGATCGCGGATGATCTCGGAATCTCGGTGCTTGAGATGAACGAGCGGATGAGCAAGGATTCCAAGTACGACCATATGATTGACGACAAGACCGCGTCAATCAGCCGGGAGAACCCGGATAAGCAGATTCTTTTCGATTCCCGTCTCGCATGGAATTTCGTCGAGAAATCGTTCAAGGCATTCCTTTCCGTGGATATTGACGAGGCGGCGCGGCGTGTTTATGCGGACGCAAGCAGGGGCGACGTGGAGACGTATAAGGACGAGGCCGATGCGAAGGCACAGCTTACCGCCCGCGCGGATAACGAGAACGTCCGTTATGAGAAACTTTACGGAATTCATTATTTCGATTTTAACAACTATAATCTCGTGCTGGATTCGAGTTTTCTTCCGCCGGAACGCGTTGCCGACGCTCTGATTGGGGAAGCGAGAAGCTGCGATAACTGGGACGGCTACAATGTGACCGGGCGCATGCTCGTGTCGCCGAAACGGCTCGGAATCGTTTCCGATAAGGAAGTTACCTTTGAGCACGGATACGTATATCCGATGCCGGTGAAACTCCGCGTAGACGGAAACCGCTTCCTGATTGAAGAAGGGGAAGAGTACGTAAAGAAAGCGTCCGAAGAAGGATACGCGTACGTATCCGCAAGATTCTGATAAAATCGCACGATTTATCAAAAGAAAAAGCCCGCAGGCTTTCCGTGAAGGAAAGTCCGCGGGCTTTGTTATTCCGGAAGAACGGTTTAGTATGCCTTGCCCCAGTATACAAGTGATTTGGCTTTCTTGCCGCAGCAGACGCAGGTGTCTGCGAGGTGTTCCTGTTTAAACGGCATGCAGCGCGAAGTAACGCCTGCCTGCTCCTTGATGGAATCCTCACAGGCGCGGTCGCCGCACCACATTGCCTTGATGAAGCCGGGCTTGTTGTCTGCGATATCCTTAAGCTCTTCCATTGTGGTTGCCTCGTAGGTGTGGGCGTCACGATGCGCGCGTGCGCGCTCAAGCATGTCGGACTGAATCGTCTTAAGAAGCTCCGCAAGCCCGGTTTCGATCTCGTCAAGCGAAACCGGAATCTTCTCGCGGGTATCGCGGCGTACCAGAACGGCCTGGTTGTTTGCAAGGTCCTTCGGACCGATTTCGATACGGACCGGAATACCGCGCATCTCCTGCTCGGCGAACTTGAAGCCGGGAGACTTCTCGGTGTCGTCCACTTTGACGCGGGTGTCCTTTGCGAGACGGTCACGAAGCGCGTAAGCGGCGTCGAGCACGCCTTCCTTCTTCTGCTGAATCGGGATAATCACTGCCTGTACCGGAGCTACAAGCGGAGGCAGTACAAGACCGGAATTGTCGCCGTGCACCATGATGATGGCGCCGATCAGACGGGTCGTCATGCCCCAGCTGGTCTGGTGGGCATATACAAGCTTGTTTTCTTTGTCGGTAAACTGAATGCCGAATGCTTTCGCGAAACCGTCGCCGAAGTTGTGGCTCGTGCCGGACTGAAGCGCCTTGCCGTCATGCATGATGGCTTCAATTGTGTAGGTGGCTTCCGCACCGGCGAATTTTTCCTTGTCGGTCTTGCGTCCGCGTACCATCGGGATGGCAAGGACCTCTTCGCAGAAGTCCGCGTAAAGGTTCAGCATCTGTTCGGTTCTGGCCTGCGCCTCCTCGGCGGTAGCGTGAATCGTATGTCCCTCCTGCCACAGGAATTCCATGGAGCGGAGGAAAGGACGCGTCGTCTTCTCCCAGCGGACTACCGAGCACCACTGGTTGTAAACCTTCGGAAGGTCACGGTAGGAATGTACGATATGCGAATAGAAATCACAGAAAAGCGTTTCGGAGGTCGGACGTACGCACATCCGTTCCTGCAACGTTTCGCCGCCGCCCTGGGTAACCCAGGCCACTTCCGGAGCGAAGCCTTCCACGTGATCTTTCTCTTTGTTCAAAAGGCTTTCCGGGATGAACATCGGAAGGTAGCAGTTCTCGACGCCGGTTTCCTTGAAGCGGCGGTCAAGTTCTTTTTGAATATTCTCCCAGATGGCGTATCCCGCGGGACGGATTACCATGCAGCCTTTGATGCCGGTATAGTCTACGAGTTCCGCCTTCTTGACGATGTCGGTGTACCATTGCGCGAAATCGTCTTCCATATTGGTGATGGACTCAACAAAATTGTCAGCCATAATCGATGTCCTCCTGAGATGCCGGGAATCCTTTCCGCGGATTCCTTCACAGAGAGAATCCTAATGTTTTTCCGCGGAAAAGTCAAGAAAAATGTGCTTGTAATGATGCCTGTTTTTTTGTAAAATGTTACTAATGGAGTTCCCTTTTTGAGAAGGCTTTCGGGAACGTGATGATTGTGGGGAAGGAGGCTTTGCGGAAACGACGCAAAGAATGCGTTATGGAATGGGATGATCTGGACCGCGAACTGGCGGAATACAATGCGGAAATCGCTCCTTTGAAAGAAGCCTCGGAGGAGAAGAAGGAGCCCGTAAAGGGCTGGATTCCTTTCGGCGAGGAGGAAGAATCGGCGGTTTCGGAAACGGATTACCAGCTGCAGTACCAGCAGCTTGAGAATGTGCGTCACAGACTGGAAGGACGCCTTGAGGAGGCACGCGGCAACTATACCGGCGTGGAGGAAGCAAAGAAGAAGGAAGGCATCACCACGCGGAACGAGTGGATTGCCACTACGGCTTTTTTTATCCTGATTTATCTGATTATGGGAGTGCTCAGCAATACGCAGCTGTTCTTTGCGTGGCTTCTCCTGCTCATCGCGATTGTTGTTTTCATGGTCCGGCAGTACCGGATTCTGATTCTCCGGGCGTTCCGTTACCGGATCCGGTGCATCACGGACAATCCGCATCCGTATGTCGAATCGAGGCGCATCAAGACCTATCGGAAGGAAGAAGAATACTGGCATCATCAGATGTCGCTTATAGCCGGTAATCTCGAGCACCTTAAGACCTGGGAGAAGAAACTTCAGGCAAACCGCGGATTCACTGAAGAAGAACTCGAAGAGATGAAACGGCTGATGTACGTCACCGAAGTGCCTATCGTTTATAAGGATGAGAAACCTTTGCTCAGGGACTGGATTGCATACCGGTTCGGAAAGAAGGCGTAACATTTTCCGCCGGAACGAAACGGAAACGGACGGAAGACAGGAGGAATTATGGAGAACGAAGTTTTTCTGGATGATCTGGACCGGGAACTTGCCGAGTACAACCGGAACGCAACCGGAGCGAAGCTTCGTCCCGCTGAGAAGGACGGCGGATACGATATCGGCCGCTATCAGTTTCAGCTGGAGGCGATGAAGAACGGTCTTCAGAAGCTCTCCACATGGGCGGACAGCTATGAAAAGGACATGCTCGCGGTCGACGGACGGAAGAGCTCGGACCGGATGGGAATCGTTCTCTATGCAATCTGCTTTCTTGTTTCCTGCGTCGTATTTATCGTATTCGGATGGCTCGGCCTGACGGGAGGCATCGGCGGGGCGGTCAGCTTCGGAATGCTCTGCGTCGCCGGAGCAATCGGTGCCGCGTTCTTTTTAATCCGGCTTCTGAACACGATTACCGCGTATGAGGTCAAGACGCGTTCCGGCCCGCACAGCAACCTTGTCGAAGAAAACAATATACGCCATTATGAAGGCGAAAAGGAATACTACCTGTCCTGCATCTCGGAGATTAACGGCCGTTCCTCGGAAATCCGCCGTGTTATCGACACCATCGAGAAGAAGGGACATGTTTCGGAGGCGGAACTTGAGAAAGCGAGAAGACTTGCCGAATACCACCCGCCGATGAACATTTACCGCGAGGAGAAATTCGCGTTCCGTGAGTGGGTGCAATATAAATTATCACATCGGAAACAGTAAATGTGACCTTTTCCTTTTCCTGTGCATTTCAGAATCAAAAAGGCGAAAGAAGGTTTTGTTATGAGAGGAAAGGATAAATGCCGGATTTTGAAGCAGATTCGTAAGAAGATTGCCGATGAGAACGATATTCCGTACGTGATTGAGGAATGTCCGTACCAGGGAGAGTGCAAAGGTACCTGCCCCAAATGTGAAGCCGAGCTTCGGAAGATGGAGGAAGAACTGTCTCTCCGCCGCCGCATCGGCAAGGGCGTCGCAATCGTCGGCGTGGCAGCAGGCGTAATGGCAACCGCAACCGCATGCACGCCGCAGGATGTCGTCGAGGAGGTTGCGTACGTGCTTTTCGGAATCGGTCACGGACCGCAGGTTACCGGTGTCGCGCCGGACCTTACCGGAGATGTCGGATACATCACGGAAGGCGAAGCAATGCCGTACCCGGATGACATTCAGGGAGGATTGGAGATTAATAAGGATGCGACAGATTACAATTCCCCTGATTAACATATCGCGTCTCCGGATGGAGATTGACGGGGACGGCGTGACCACGCTTGTTGCGATGAAGGGCTGTCCGCTGTCCTGCAAGTACTGCATCAACAAGAAGGTCCTTTCGGATGAGGTTCCGAGTCAGGCGGTGACGGTTGAGGAACTTTATGAGAAGGTGAAGATTGACGATTTGTACTTTCAGGCGACCGGGGGAGGGATTGTGTTCGGCGGCGGCGAATCGCTGCTCCATGCGGATTACATCGAAGCGTTCGCAAAACGGAAGCCCGAAGGGTGGAAGATAACGGTTGAGACGAGCCTGAATGTTCCGGAGGAGAATCTTCGGAAGGTGATGCCGTATGTAGACTGTTATATTGCGGACATCAAGGATATGAATCCGGACACCTACCGCGCCTATACCGGAAAGGACAACGAAGCGGTGCTCCGAAACCTCCGTATTCTGGCGGAAAGCAATACCGGGGCGAAGGTTCATGTAAGAATCCCTCTGATTCCCGGCTTCAACGGGCAGGAGGATTGTGAGAAAAGCGTCCGTCAGGTGAAAGCCATCGGACCGGACTTCGAAACCGAAGTCTTTCCGTACATCATCCGGGATGAAAAGAAGCAGGACAAGAAGGAAGCAACATGAAGACGAAGCTCGCATTTTTCGATATTGACGGAACGCTGAGCGCACCTTATTATCCCGTCGACGGGGAGATGAAGCCCGGAATGACGGATGAACAATGGATTACATTCTGTAAAACATACGGGGACGATTCCTATCTCTTCTGTAAGCCGGTTCTGCCGGTGAAGCGTTACGCAGAGAAGCTTTTCGGAGAGGGAGTCGTTCTTTACGTTCTGTCGACGTCGCAGACCGGAGCGGAAGATTCGTCGAAGGAACGGTTTATCGAGCGGTGCTACCCGGGACTGTTCCGTGCGGTGCTGACAGTCCGGACGGACGGGGACAAGATCCCGAAGATTATAGAGACGGCGGGGCAGACCGGCGCCTGTCCGAGCGAATGTGAACTGGTCGAGGACACATATTCGCTGGTTCTTAAGGCGGTTTGTGCGGGGATTAAGGGAACGCATATCGCGCAGATTGTGTGTGACCTGTAATAATTCGAAGCCCGCCCGGGAAGGACGGGCTTTTTGAGGATAGGATGGAAACGGATGCGAAAGAAATGGATTCTGACAACAATTATTCTGCTGCTTCTTGGTCTGTGTGCCGCCTGCGGCCGCGGGGAAGAAAGCACGAAAGGAAGGAAACGTGCCGTACCGGGGGGAGAGGTTTCGCTGACGAAGATACCGACGGCGCAGCCGACCGCGTCATCCTCCCCGACGCCGACGTCCACACCGACGCCTACGCCGGATCCGCTGCTCCTTCGGAAGCTTTCGGAAGTTTATCCGGCGGCGGAGTATCTGGAGGACCTGTATTATGTCGATTCACCGTGGAGACCGGAAGGCGGTTATCTCTTCGGCGGACAGGTACGCGACGGGTATATCCTTTTGGAAATCAACCCCGAATCCTGGGAATATGACAGCGTCCGGTATTCGCTCTTTCCGATTCTGGCGCCGGAGCGCACCGTCCGGGGAAGCGTTCCGTACGCGACCGGCTATTCGCTCGGTACGAACGGAACGGTATATGCATGGCGGAACGGCGGAGAACTCATTCAGAGAAAGGTTGACCGCGAGACCGATGCCGTATGGGACTTCGGGTCGGACGTCTCATTTATCGGAGAATCGGAGGACGGTACCGCGTGGGTGGCCGGAGACGGTTTTCTTGCCGGCTACAATTTCGAAACCATGCATGAGGAGCGGTACGAAGGCTTTAAGCAGCAGTACGACGACCGAATTCTTTCAGAAGACGGCGATACGATTCTGTTTGCGCTTCATACGAGCGGCGGCCGGTATCAGCTGTTCCGGCTGAACCGGAAAGAGGGCGGGATTTACCCGGTGAATACGCCGGGACATGCCGAGTTCTACGATGAAACAATCGTTTACGACTCGGGTGACCGGTTCTATACGGCTTCCTTTGAGAATCCCGATGATATGGTTTCTTTCGAAAAGAAAAGACAGTCGGAAAGCATCGTGATGTGCAGAAACGGCCGCATGATGACGTACTGCTATGAAAGAGACGAATCAGGGGAGAATTTCATAGACTATTACCGGATTGTAGATATCGAAACCGGAGCAGAGATTGCGGAAGTCCGGACCGATCTGTTTCTTGACCGGTACTGGACGGCGCAGTATATCGGGCTTTCCGAAGAACAGTTCGTCTTCGCTTTGTACGGGGACGGAGAGGTTGAAGACCTGTATCTGTATGATTTTTCGAAAAAGGATACGGAGTTCAACCCGACACTCCTTTCGTACTGTCCGGAGGCGGAGCAACCGGAGGCATACCGGATTGCACGGCGGATGGAGGATGAATATCCCGGAATCCATGTCTATTACGATTCGTTCGGGCTCGGTTTCTTCCGCGAGTCCTATCTGCTTGAGACTTGTACGGATGAAGGGACGTTGATTGACTACATGCTCGCGATGGAGCAGTTCCTCGGAGAGTATCCCGACGGGTTTTTCATTGAGCTTGCAGGGGAAGAGAAAGGCGGACTCGACATCTATCTGTGTGGCGGGTTTATCCGGATTAACGACTCTTCGATCGCCGTCCCGGCGGGCTGCGCGAACCGGTACGGGCAGAGACTGTCCCTCTGCCTTGACGTGCATTACCTGTCTTCGATGGAGCAGAATACGGTGCATGAGCTGATGCATCTGTCGGAGCACCGGATCACGGAATACGAAAAGAAAAACGGGTGCGGCATACTCGCATATTGGGATGAAAAGCTGAACTCCCCGAGTTGTCCCTTTGCAAGCGGTTACCTGGATGCGAACGGGGAGATGATTTCGGATTATTCGGGAACGGTTTATTATGACGCCGCATCGGCGTGGTTTATCGACGCATATTCGAAATCCGCGCCAACCGAGGACCGTGCCCGCGTGCTTGAGTATCTTTTCTGCGATGAGCGCTGGATGTTCAACGGGGAACATCTCAGTGCCAAAGCGCGGTTTTTGAGCGCGGCGCTTCGGGAGGTGTTCCCGAGCATTGCCGCCTGTGAGGAGCCGGTTCTCTGGGAGCGGATGTTCGGCATATGTTCCTTTGACGAATATCGTGACCTTGTAAAGAATCCGGAAGAAGGAACGGAAGATTAAACGAAGACGGGCCGGGAGAATGCTCCCGGCCCGGTTTAAATTCTATGTACGGTTTTAATTTCATTTCTTATACGGACGTCCGTTGACAGTGATGATGGCATCGGAACGGATATCCGTCTTCGCCCCGACAAGCGGATCGTTATCGGTCCGGATGTCGATGATGCCGCCCGTAAGACTCAGCCGGCCTGTAGTCTGAAAGGCGGATTTTTTAGACTTTACGTTGATGTTTCCGCCGCTCACCGAGATGGACGCAGGGGCGTAGATTCCTTCGTCGTTCGCGTTGACGGTAATCGTCCCGCCGGTGATGTTGATATAACCGAGGCTGGGCTTTTCGGTATTGGTTGTTTTGATGCCGTCGCCCTCGGATTTGATGTTCAGGTTACCGCCGGAGATGACGACGTAATCCTTTGCCTTGATCCCGTGGTGCTTGGCGGTGACGGTAACGTTGCCGTTTTCCATCGTAAATGTGTCGCTCGAGCTGATTCCGTTATAGCTGTCCGCGTTGACGGTCAGCTTTCCGCCGCCGCGGATCAAAAGCGGCGAGCGCGAATAGACGGCCGCGCCCGGAATCTCGGGATTGTTCTCCGATTCTTCGTCCGCGGTATACGGGTGGCGGTCGGTTATCACATTTTGCGTCCCTTCCTTCATCGAAAGCACGACCATGGAAGCGTTTTTCACCCAGATCGGCGAGGAACTGCCGCAGGTAAGATCGAGACCGCACAGATTCAGATAAACTGCCTTCGCGTCCGCAGTGTCGACGATAATCTGCAGTTCGCCTGTGCCGCTCAGATCATACGTTCCGGCCTTTATGATGGTCACGGTGCCGGCGGCGGTCTTCACTGCGGCTTTGTTCGGACCCGTCACGGTCACATCGGTTCCGTTAAGCGTGACGGCGGTCGCGGACGAGCCCTTGCCGCATGCGGAAAATGCCACGCAGACGCACATAAAGAGCAGGCAGAGAAGAACGTTTTTGGCTTTCATGGCAATACCTCAATCGAAGGAGAATGATACTTCTGTGTTTTATTCTATCCGCATCGGCAGCAATAGTCAAACAAAAACATGAAATGTTCAAACCTTCTTCACGGGTGATTGAGAAAAAGATTGCATCACCCCTTTGGTTTTGCTATTATATAAGGTGTTCGAAGGGAAGATTTACGGCATGCCGGAGTATTTCGGCAACCGCGCCTTGAAGGAGGAAACGGGATGGTTCCGCACGAGGGAAGAAAGAGAAGATGGGGAGACCGTTATGACGGTTTCTTAGTCCGCAATATGGATCCGATGACACGGATGGAGCCTTACTTCATGCCGCATCGGTATGATGCCTGGGTGCTGTTTGAAGATAAGATTGACATTACGGAGCTGGAGGCGTTTATCCGCGCGAAGCGGAAAGAGGAGTTTCCGGATCTGACGATGTATCACGTTGTGTTCGCGGCGATTGTAAGAACGTTCGCCGAGGTTCCGGAGCTGAACCGCTTCGTGGTGAACAGCAAGGTTTATTCGCGCAACGAGATCAAGGGTTCCATGGTCGTGATGAAAGGCATGCGCAGGGACAGCGAACGGAGCATGATCATGCCGCGTTTCCAGCTGGAGGATACGCTTGCGGACGTGGTTCGCCGGATTGAAGAGGAAACCAGCCAGATTGACACGACGGTCAGCAGCGTTGCCGAAGATGAGAACAAGACGAAATTCGACAAGGCAGAATTCATTCTGGGGTCGCTTCCGGGCTGGATGCTGAAGCTCGCGATGTTGTTTTTACGTAAGACCGACAAGCACGGAATCATGCCGAAGAGCCTGCATAAGGTGAGCCCGTTCCACTCGAGCTTCTTTATTACCAACATGGGTTCCATCGGAATGGACGCGGTGTTCCATCACATTTATGAATTCGGAACGGTTTCAATCTTCGCCGCAATCGGCAAGAAGGAGACGTATTTCGAACTGGACAAGAAGGGTCAGAAGAAGCGCGGCGTCAGGATGAAGCTGCAGTTTGTCGTGGATGAGCGTGCGACGGACGGTTATCTGTACGCGCTTGCATTCCGCCGGATCCGGTATTACCTGACACATCCGGAGGAATTGATGAAGCAGCCCGAGCAGATTGTGTTCGATCAGATTGACCGGGTGAAGAAAGGATAAGAGATGGATTTCAATAACAAAATGGTGTTGATTACCGGCGCGAGTTCCGGAATCGGGGAGGCGTTTGCGAAAGCATTTGCCGTGAAAGGATGCCATCTGATACTTGTTGCAAGGCGTTCGGACCGGCTGCACGCCCTTGCGGGAGAACTGGGTGTTCCCTGTGAAGTGCTTCCCGCCGATCTTTCGAAAGAGGAGGAGGTCCTTCGGATTGCGGAGATTGCGAGTGATCAGAACGTGGATGTTCTGATTAACTGTGCCGGTTTCGGTCTTCTCGGCGCGGAAACGGACATCTCCCTTGAGGATGAGCTCCGCATGATTGATCTGAATGTGCGCGCCGTGCAGATTCTTACGAAGAAGTTCCTGCCGAAGCTCACAGAGAAGGGCGAAGGAGCGATCCTGAATGTCGCTTCGTCCGCCGGACTGCTTCCCGCGGGACCGTACCTGAATACGTATTACGCGACGAAGGCTTATGTGGCAAGCTTTACGCAGGGACTTGCACAGGAACTGAAAGAGCAGGGGAGTAAGGTATACGTCGGAGCGCTCTGTCCCGGACCGGTTATGACGGAATTTACGCAGGCGGCCCGCGGATCCCAGTGGGACAAGGGCATTTCCCCGGAGGAATGCGTCGTGTACGCACTCCGCAAGATGGAAAGGAAAAAGCGCGTTATCGTTCCGGGGGCATCTGTTCGCTTCGGACTGTTTTTCTCCCGTTTTCTGCCCAGAAACACGATTGCGAGGTATCTCGCCAAGTTTCAGAAGAAAAAAGTAGCGGAAAAATAGCGGAAAATGCTATTTTTACTTGACATTCTGCGGGTTTCCGTTTATAACAATAGTAGCGGAAATGCAGAGAATAAGCGCTTTCCGTAGGGTTCTTACAAAATATTAATGTAGGAGGACATGATTTATGAATAAGTCTGAATTGGTTGCTGCCATCGCTGCAAAGGCAGGCGTTACGAAGGACGCTGCTAAGAAGATGGTTGACGCATTCCAGGATGCGGTAACGGAAGAGCTTGCTAAGGGCAAGGAGAAGAAGGTTGCTTTGGTTGGCTTCGGTACTTTCGAAGTTTCCAAGAGACCCGCTAGAAGCGGCCGCAACCCGCTTACCGGCAAGAAGATCAAGATTGCTGCTTCCAACCAGCCTAAGTTCAAGGCAGGCAAGGCCCTTAAGGCAGCTGTTAACAAGTAATCTAAGGATTGCATTCGAGGCTGTTCGGCTTGCGCCGGACAGCCTCTTTCTTTCCGTAAGGGGTTATTGAGGGAGAATACGAAGATGCGACTTGATAAGTACTTAAAAGTGTCACGTCTGATCAAGCGCCGCACCGTTGCCAATGAGGCATGCGATGCGGGACGCGTCAGCGTGAACGGGAAGCCGGCGAAGGCTTCCGCAGAAGTCAAGGTGGGGGATGTGATTGAAATCGGTTTCGGAAACCGGCAGGTCCGCGCAGAGGTGACGGAGATCACCGAGACGACAAGAAAAGAAGAAGCGAAGGACATGTTCCGGTATCTGTAATGAAAGTGAGGCAGCTGTGAGTAAAGGAAGACTGGTGCGCGTCGGATCGCTGCGCGGAAGACTGATTCTTCTCGGGCTTATGGTCCTGATGGTTGCTTTCATTGTGACGGCCCTGATCTATTTACGTAAGAAGGATGAGGAAGAACTCGCAAAGAAGCAGGCGGAGAAAGCAAGACTGGAACGCCTGATTCAGGAAGAAAAGGAGCGGACCGCCGAAATCGCGGATTACCGCGCCTATATCGAAACGAAAAGCTACATTGAAGAAATTGCCCGGGAAGTACTCGGGCTTGTATATAAGGATGAGATTATATTCCGGCCGGTGCAGGAGATTGCGCCGCGAGGCAACGAGCTGGCGATTCCGACCGGAGGAGCGGGGCAGTAGTCGGACGGAATGAAACAGACAGTGAAAAAGTTCCTGCGGGAACGAAAGATTCTCTCCGGCGGCGGAATTGCCGTCGGACTGTCCGGAGGAGCGGATTCCGTATGTCTGCTCCTTATTCTGCGTGAACTGGCGGCGGAAGCCGGTTTCCCGTTATATGCGATCCATGTCCATCACGGAATCCGGAAAGAAGGGGCGGAAAGAGATTCCGAATTCTGCCGTGCCCTCTGTAAGCGGCTCGGCGTGGCATTTTCCGAATACCGGGTTGACGTGCCGAAAGAGGCACGGGAGCAGGGAATCGGCGAAGAGGAAGCCGGA
>JAGAES010000090.1 GCA_017613055.1 Lachnospiraceae bacterium
ATTATCGCAACAAAAACCACACCGGCTGCGGCGGCAATCAGAAATATGACCGGAACGCTTTTCTTTCTTACGTCCGCAATGCTTCCGACCGCCGTCGCTCCGACAATATACCAATACATTATCCCCAGCTTCATTCGGTTTTCCCTCCGCATTTGCTGCAAGGCCGGTATCCCCGGCTTACCGCCTCTTCCTCCGTCAGCTCGGAAACCTTCCGAAGCAGTTCCTGACAGGAAACCGTCGTGTGATAACGGGTCCCGTACGGAGTAATATAGTATACCGAGCCGTTGCCCTTGTTTCCGCAATACTCGCAGGCATAGTATTTGGCGCCGGAGGAATTCCGCTCGTCCGGAAGCCGTTCCGGGCTCACCTGACGGATATCCGGCTTGAGATAGGTGCATTCCCGGAGGCGATGGAACACGGTTCCGTTCTCCGTTACATAAACATGCGCCTTCTCTTCTTCCTCCTCTTCTCCTTCCGCTTCGGCGAATTGCCTGCCCGCACCGGAGAATCCTCTTGCAACAACCTGCTGCTTCACCGGAATACTTCCGACACCGAAGAACGCATCGCTTAAAACGAATGAATAACTCACCAGAATCCGAATATCCATATCGCCGTCATAGATTTCCGAACCCTCAAAGGAAAATCCCTTTTCGCCGTTTCGGATATGCTTAAGCCAGCTCTCACCGCCCACCTTCTCTGCCATGCGGCAGGACAGATAGCTCTCGGTTCCGAGCCGGCGGAACATCCCGCTTACCCCGGCGGATTCCAGTACGGATGCCGTTTCGCCGTCTTCCGGCTGAATCGTCCCGAGAATCGTTCCAATCGGCATCAATTCGTTTCCGATTGAAGCGATTTCCTTCTGCACCCGCATCTGAATCTGCAGAAACAGGAAAAGATTGAAAAACAGAATAACCGCAAAAAAGGACAGAGGGACGACAAATGCGGCCTCTACGGTTAATGATCCTTTCGAACGCATAGTCATCACCTCCGGTAACCGTTCCCGTCTTGCCCCGGAGAGAGTGAGAAGAAAAACACAAAACGGAAGCGGTTGCCGGAGCGGATGAACACTCCCTCCTTCGGTTCCGGCCTGTTACCTGCCGGAACCGTCCGGCGGGGTGCTTATTGGGGAGAACATTAGTATAGGCAGGCTCCGGAGATATTAATCAGCCGGCCGTTAAGGCCGTTCTCCGAAACCGGAACAGCTGTGTATCTGCCGGGAAGCGAAGCGGATACGGATACCGCAACGCCGCACAGGCAGGCGGAAAGAAGGAATTTCCCATCGTACCTTCTTTGCATGGTTTCCTGAATCAAATCCATGGACCGGTACAGAATAACGTCTTCTTTATGAAGCATCAAAAATGCCATAAGATAGATATCATACTTCGGAGCTGCTTTGGCTGCGTCATCTTTATAGGCATCCGCGCGCTGAAAACGTTTTTCCTTATTCATGGTGAGAATTTCTCCGTAAGGAATCTGGAAAGAATCCTTCGTTACAACAAACGGCACCTTTTTTCCCTTCAGGATTTCCACGGTCTCCAGCTTGGCGTTCTGGACCGCCCACGCAATCAATATGATGTATTGGCAGGCGGTAATCAGAAACGGGAAGCAAGCCCCGAAGATCTCCGTTGCCGTCGCGAGCGCCGTCCCTTTTTTGCCCGGATCGGTAAGCGTATGAACGAGATTCATTACAAACCGGATTCCGAGAACGGAAAGCGCTGCCCTCCGGAGATTGTCCGCATCGTTTTGCTTTCCGAACAGCAGATATTCGATCTGATATTCGAGCACGCCGTTTCCGTCCGGATGCGAATAATCCGAAAAATGTGTCCGGTCATACGAGACCAGAAGCACCTTTTCAAGAAGCGATTCCAACGCCCCTTCCAGCAGTTCGGTGAGTTTATCAATATCCCAGTTACGGATAATCCGCCACAGCGTGCTGCCGTTAATCTCGGATGCGTCATCGGGAAGATCTAGATCAAAGGCATCATAAACGCTTGTCCTCATAAGAAGAGACGGCTGGTTCGTCGACGTAAGCGTCTTGGAAGACAGAACTGAAGAATCAATAATTCCGGACGTAAGACCTTCCACGAGGAAATTCTTCACTGCCTTAAGAAAACCGTCTTCAACGGCTGTTCCGCGATGCATCCCGACATAACGGATTGACAGCCCGTCAAGAGAGTACCCCTGAAGCGCCTCCTCTGCTTTACTAAGGCATTCTTCCCAGTTCTCCGCCGTGCCATCCCGATACTCCGTAAGAACCGACAGAACCTCCTCAAGAATCCGGATATTCTCCGAAAGCCTTTCGTACATGGCTTCATAATCGTAATACTCGCCGGTATCCCCGATATACTTCTTCATGGCGGCAATGCTTTCCGAAAGCGCCTCTTCCCATTCTTTACTGAGAAGTCCTTCGTATTGGGAAAGCTTTTCTTCATATTCGGCGAGTAACGGCCCGACCTCCGTCTGAAGCATTTTCAGGTCGGAAAGTATCCCGAGTGCCTTCCGCATCTTCGGAAGCGTCTCCTGAATATGATGTATGATTAGGCCGGCCTTTCGCGCCTGCCATTCCGAACCTCCGTCCTCCGGGAGGGTCTCTTCGTATTCCGCCCGTTCCTCCCGTTCCTTTTGAAGCAGCTCGGCGATATTCACATAATACGGCTGAAGATACAGATAAACCGCGAAGGAATCAATCCCGACGGCCTCTCTGGAAGGTTCCGTTGTCGTCAGATTTTTCGCATGATAGCGGTGCGGAATGATTTTCCCTTCTTCATCGCAAAGGATACCGCTTGCATTGGTCGGTACGCCGTCCAGATAGGGAATCAGCTCGAGAAGCAGCGTATCCATCGCCGAAAGCTTCTCCTGCGTTTTTGCCTGCTCTTTTAAAAGCCTGAGGCCGGGCTCCTGGTCTTTCAGAAACCCTATTACCGAAAGAAGTTCTTCAATCAGGGCGTCCGCGCCGCTTACCGCCCCGGCGGTAATCATCTGCCGTCTTAAGAACTCCCCTCCTGCATCCGTCAGGGCGTACTTCTGTTCAACCGTTACCGAAAGATTCTCACAGGCGAAGGAATACCCCGAAGATGTGCTTCCGCTGTAGCCTTCCGGGAGATCCGAAAGCGGGTCCGCGCTTCCCTTGAGATAATCATATAAGGACCTTTCGGCGTCCTCCTGATAGAGCGCATATAAATCAAATTCATCAAATAAAGGGGCATAATACTGTCCCTGAAGGGATGACAGCGCCAATGAGAGGTCGGTCTGCAGCATGGAGGCCTCCGCCTGCTGCCTGGCGGACTCCACGCTGACCAGTACCAACGATATCAGAAGGAACAGAATGAAGGAGAAAAGCACAGTAACCGATCCCGCGGCCTGCCGCCGCCTCATCGGAGTATCGCGCCCGAGTCGGATTTGATGGAATCGAACGCGCTGTTGATAATCGACGTAATCTCATTCTTAAAGATCAGCACAAGACCGATGACAATCACGAGAATCAGGATAATCTCCACGACCCCGATGCCGCTCTGGTCCTGCGCCAGTCCTTTCAGTGTGTCTTTTATTCGTTGGAACATTTTTTTCATAATCTCGGTCCTTTCCCCGGCATTCTTTAAAAGCTGAGAAATGCCGGTATCATAATAATGGCCAGGATGAGAACCAGGATTCCGGCCATGGGAATCAAAAGCCGTGTCCCCGCCTCCTCGCCTCTCTGCTTCACCCGTTCCTTCCGTTCGGCGAACGCCTCGGCTGCCTCCTTCCGAAGGAGCGGAATCAGCCCGCCGGTCCCTTTCTTCAGATTCTGCACGAGGACGGAGGACAGCCGCAGATAACGGATGTTCCCGCAGTTTCGTCCAAACTCCTCATACGCGCCCGCTTCCGGGATTCCGGCATTCAGTTTATTTCTTACATTTCGCATTTCTTCATAAACATATCGAGTCTTTCCTTCCGTTCTTGCGGACAGGTAATCTTCGGTGATTCTGTCCCAGGCGGATCTTAACGTAAGACCCGCCTGCATCAGTAGTGTGATTTTGCTGACCAGGTCCGGATAGTCCTTAAGCATCTGGTCCTCCCGTTCCTTTCTTAACCTTTTCTCTTCGGACCCCCACATACAAAACAGTCCTCCGAGCAAAAGAAAGAAGAGAAGCCCAAACAACCAAGGCGTTCTGCTCTTTTTTCTGTAAAATGTCACCGGGGCGTCGCCCACATCGGTCGGCAATTCCATGATCGGCTCATGGGCCTGTGCAGCATCTTTCCGTTCGAGTTCTTCATAAAGCCGTTCTCCGGCACTCTTCGTTTCCGGGTTTCCCCGAAGCACACGAAGCGGAATGTCCAGAAACTCCATCATGGAACCGTATTTCAGCTGAGCCGTGACGGTTACTATGCTTCCGTCCGGCGCGGCATGCTCCGCGGATACCTTTCCTTCGTAATCGATGATCTTATAATCCGAAGACATCCAGACAAGGTCCACGTTGGTTCCTTCCAGTTTCCGAGGCAGATACAGATTCCCGGTGATTTCATCCGCGCAAGGATTCCCCGACAGAATCTGCTCCGGCAGCGTTTTCTTTGCTTTCTCCCATGCGGTTCTGACCTCTTCTTCCGTAAATGCCCGCTCCCGAACCTCAAATTCCATATCATAGTCTTTTTGATTCATCGTGGCGCGGAGACGGACCGTCTCCGTCCCGGAATCCGGTCTCATAAAAGCTTTTACTTCCGTATCGGTGAAGGCTCCTCTTACGGCTAGAACCGTTACCAGTCCCGCGAACAGGATAAGCATCCCGAAAACAAGCATCCCCTGCCTGCACTCCCGAAAGAGTCTGGCTGCCGCAGGGTCCTTATTCACATACATGGCCCGGTAGAACTGTTCTTCCCGTTTCAGAAGCTGAAATTTCCGAAGAACCTTCCGCTTCCAAAGAAGGAACAGATACCCGGCTCCGAGCATTCTCTGCTTTCCATCCCGGAGAATTCTCCCGTCCGGATTGTCTGCGGCAAATGCCAAAGCGAATCCGGCGGAAACACAGAAAATCCCGGTTGCCAAACAAAACGCTGCTGTCAGGATTACGGCCATAAACTCCCTCTTTCCCTCCTCTCCTTCAAAGATTGATATCCGCTATCTTCTCTGCGTATCGGCAGCACCCAAGATAGCATATATAGATAACCGACATGATGACCCGGCCGGTTATTCCCTCATAGAGCGGTGCAAGAAAAGACGGCGCGAACAGGCCGAAATAAGCAAGAATCCCAAACGGCATCCATCGCATGATGGTCACTTCCAGCTGTTTCGCCAGAAGAACGGTACGAATCTCGCGCATGACCTCCTGTTTCTGGTAAAGCGTGTCATTTACCGAACGGATCACATGAACGATATCTCCGCCGGACCGGTTCGCAATCGTGAAGACAATCGAAAAATCCCGGATGTCCTCCACACCGCTTTGCTCGCCGAACTCGCGGATAACCGTTTCCGCGTCCTCCCCGTTTTGAAAACGGCGATTCATTCGACGGAAGGCCGCCACAATCGGCGCCTTCTCGTCGAACATCACTCGCAGGTCCGCCACTGCGGCCTCTACGCTGTTTTCGATGCTGTAGCCTGCCTCCAGGGAAGAAAGCAGGCATTGCATCCCATCCCGAAACTGTGATTCTAACAGTCTCCGTCGCTTTTCCTCCGCTTCCTTCCGGTCCCGATGCAGGCGTATGATCAGATAAGGACCCAGCCAGAGAACACACCAGGGCGTTCGAAAGAACAGAAAACCGGAAAGAATAATAAACAAAAGGTTCCGGGCAATTATCCCGACATATGCGGCCAACATATTTCCTCCCCTGCCGCGAGCAGTTTCCCGCGGCCCTGCAGCGGATTTCCGAGATAACGGAGCTTTCCGATAATCCGTCCGTTCCGGTCTTCGCCTTCTTCCTGAAACCGGAACAGCGGATTCAGCAAAATCTCGCCGCCCTCGCAGCCGGTTACCTCAACAATTTCCGTAACCCGCCGGCTTTTATCCCGAAGCCTCGCCAGCTGTATAATGATATCGATCGCCGATGCAATCTGTTTCCGGATTGCAAGGAGCGGAATCTCTTCTCCGAGAAGCACCATTGTCTCAAGCCTTGACAGCATGTCGGAAGGCGAATTCGCATGGCCGGTGCTCATGCCGTTATGTCCGGTATTCAACGACTGCAGCATATCAATGGACGCAGCATCCCGGACCTCCCCCACGATAATCCGGCTCGGGCGCATGCGGAGCGAAGTCTTAATCAGGTCGCGGATTGTTACCGCGTGATTCCCTTCCATATTCGCGTTCCGCATCTCCAGACGGACCAGGTTCGGAATATTCTTAATCTGAAGCTCCGCCGAGTCTTCGATGGTGATAATCCGTTCATTGGGCGGAATGTAATCGGAAAGAACATTCAAAAATGTTGTCTTCCCGACGCCGGTGCCGCCGCTGACAAATATGTTATAGCCCGCCCGCACCAGCGCCTTCAGGTATTCCGCCGCCTCTTCGGTGATGGATTCCATCGCAATCAGCTGCTGCATCGTAATCCGTTTCTCCGGAAACTTCCGGATGGTCAGAACCGCGTCGCTTAAACTGATCGGCGGCAGGACAGCATTCACTCTTGACCCGTCCGGAAGCCTCGCATCCACAATCGGATTGGCTTCGTTTATGACCCGGTTTACACCGGATGCAATCTTCTGAATCACGTCCTCAAGCCGCTTCCGGTCGGAAAACCGCCGGCCGCTCTCAAAAAGCTGCCCGTCACGCTCATAAAAAATCCGGTCCGGACCGTTCACCATAATCTCGGTGATACTCCCGTCCTCCATCAGGTCCTGCAGGACATCGAGCCTCCGAAGCGAATCAAAAACATCCTTCTTCGTCTCGCGGCGTTCCCGGATTGTAAGGCTTTCCTTCCGGCAAATGTCACGGATTACGTCTTCAATCAGGCGTTTTAAGTCGTTGTCGCTCAATTCCGTCGAACCGTCAATCCGTTTTAATACCAGTGTCCGGAAACGGTTCCTTCGTTCTTCGCGCGTCTGTGCCATCTTCCCCTCCGAAATCCTAACGCGCGGACGCGGCTTCTTTGGCTGCCGGACGCAGGCGGTTCAAAAATCCCCCGTTCGCCGCCTGCGTCTCAAGCGCCTTTCGCTTCTCATCGTTTCTGCCCCCGCAGTAATACAACCGGTCACATTGCAAAAGGAGCGGTTCCGTCCCGTTTGTCCCGAAATCAATCACGACGTTTTGGCAGTTCATGGCGCGAAGTCCGGTAAGAAAGCTTTCCGTCTCCGCCTCCCGGAATTCCGTTGCGTCCCCGATTCTGGAAACCCCGCAGAAGACCGACATCCCGGCAATCTGCTTCATGCAGTGCTCTGCGTATTCCGTCCATTCGTCCCCATGCTCCTTTAAAAGATACATCAGCTCACTGACGCCTCCCCCGAAGGATGCCAGTTCTTTAAGCCCGGGCGTGTTGTCAAGACACAGAAACGCGGTTTTTCCTTCGGAGGCCAGCCCGACCGCTTTCCGGTACGCCTCCGTGGTACAGCCGGAACCTCCTTCCGCGCCGATATATCCGATTACCTGAAAGGATCCTCCCCCGCCGGACGGAGGAGGCAGCGCCTCCCGTTCCGCCGCAGCGGAAAGAACGCGTTCTGCAATCTCCGGAACGGACCGGTACATGAATATCTCGTCCGGGCTCTTCGTTTCCGTATCGGTAAGCCAGAGCGCTGCCCGATACCTCGCGCGGTTCTCCGACGCGAACGCTTCCCGTTCCTCCGGCGGTATATATCCGAGAAGTACCTTCGCGGTTTCTTCCGAACGGATAAATGCTTCTTTGTTTTCATAAGCGGAAACCGTCCATTCTCTCGGAAGATACTTCGGAATAGTCTCCGTCAGCTGCCTGAGGTATGGAATTTTCAGACAAATTACGGCAAGCTTTTTCACGGCACCCGGGCTCCTTTCCTTTTGGTGGCGCCATAATACGCGCATCGCCAGGCGAAAGTCAACGGGAAAATGCCCCGCGGAAGCATTTTCGTCACCCTCCCGCGCACTCCCTTCAAATCCCCGTCAGATTGCCTATGACAACCTGCACAAAGAAAATCCTCGCGCGAAAAATGATGCACAAATCCCTGACGGGTTTTTGTGCACCATGGACAATTCTTTTTCCTTTTTCAAACATTCTGATAATTCTGACAATTTCACAATAAGAATAGCCATTGTCTCACGCTTTTCGTCTGTGCTATAATAATGGAAATAACAATCTCAGGCAGGAGGTTCTTATGATTCGGAAACTGCAAGAACAAATTAACGCTGTCTTCGTCGGCAAGGAAGAGGTTGTCGACAATGTCCTGATCTGTCTTCTCGCGGGCGGCCACGTCCTTCTTGAAGACGTCCCCGGCGTCGGTAAAACAACGCTCGCACGGACGCTCGCAAGTGCCACGCGCTGCACGTTCGGCAGGATTCAGTTCACGCCGGACACGCTTCCGTCCGACGTCACCGGAATGACGGTTTACAATATGAAATCCTCCCAGTTTGACTACCGCGAAGGCCCGGTCATGCATCAGATTCTTCTGGCGGACGAAATCAACCGTACCTCCCCGAAGACGCAGGCAAGCCTTCTTGAAGCCATGGCGGAAGGCCAGGTCACGGTGGACGGCACGAAACATCCTCTCCCGGACCCGTTCCTCGTAATCGCCACCCAGAACCCGATTGAATTCATCGGCACTTATCCGCTTCCGGAAGCACAGCTGGACCGCTTCATGATGCGCCTCTCGGTCGGTTATCCGGAGAAGGAACAGGAGATTCTCATGGCAAGGCATTTTCTTGAGGGAACAACCCCGGAAACCGCCAAGCCGGTCTGCAGCGCCACCGACATCCTTCATATGCGCGAGCTTGTAGAGAAGATCCACGTCAGCGAGGGCATTCTTTCGTACATCCGGGAGATTGTAAACGCGACGCGCCACGAGCCCAAGCTGGAGCTCGGCGCCAGCCCGCGTGCGCTCCTTTCGCTGCTCCGCGCCGCGCAGGCGCATGCTTATCTCGATTATAAGGAGTTTGTCCGTCCTGATGATGTGAAGGCCGTTGCGGTCAATGTCCTCCATCACCGCGTGAGCCTCACGGCCGAAGCCCGTATGGCGGGCGAAGATACGGACGTCGTACTCCGTACGCTGATCAGTCAGGTGAAGATTCCGAAAGAGTAGGTATAACCGTGTTACGTAACCGCATCCTTGTAGGGCTTTTGTTTATCCTTTCGCTGGTCGGAATTTCCGTATACGGAGGCCCGATTACCTATGGGTTCTTCATTATGGTCACCCTGCTTCCGATCACCTCGGCCGTATATCTTCTGTGCGTCCGGGTGCGCTTCCGCATCTATCAGCGGCTGGAAGGAAAAACGTTCGTCAGCAACCACGCGATTCCATATTATTTTACGCTGCAGAACGAGGCAAAATTCGCCTTCGCAGGCGTACGGGTCTTCTTCTATTCCGACTATTCGACGGTCTTCGGGCTCGCCGACGGGGCGGAATACGAGCTGTTCCCCGAAACCGGCATCACAAGGGATACTATGCTCTTTTGCAAGTACCGCGGGCATTATACGGTCGGCATCAAGAGCGTTGAGATCACGGATTTCCTCCGGATTCTCCGGATTCGATATAAAAACCGCGAGCCGCTTGAGGTCACGGTCAACCCCGATACGGTCGTCCTTCCTTCTCTCAGGAGTCTTACGAGTTCCCGCGCGATTGCCGTCGACGCACTCCGCGGCACTTCAATCCCCGACATGACGGTGCGCGAATACCGCACGGATGACAGCTTCCGCCGCATTCACTGGAAGGCCTCCGCGAAGGCGCAGCAGCTGATGGTCCGAAATGTCACCGGCGAAGAGCAGAAGGGTGTCAGCGTCGTTCTGAGCACATACCGCTTCGCCTCAGATCCCGCAGTCTTTCTCCCGGTTGAGAACCGGATGTTAGAGATTACGCTTGCCCTGACGCATTTCTTCCTGCTTCGCGGGACTCCCGTTCACGCCTGCCACCGGACCGATGCTTTTTCGGAAAATGTGATTGACGGCACCCCGTCCTTCGACGCCTACTACAGTGTTCTCTCCGCGCTTCCGTTCTCGGATGCCTGCGCCGACGGACTTCTCTTCTCGGATATCGGCAGACAGCCCTCCGTCTCGGAAACGAAGACGGCATTTCTTGTGCTGAACCGCTGGGACGCAGAGGCCGAACAGCTCTGCAGGACCTGGAACGCGGGCGGCGTTCCCGTTGTCGCCTACATAGTCAGCAAAGAAACGCCCGATTTCGCCGCTGCCGCCTCCCTTCCGCGTACGGACTGTATCGTCATCCCTCCGGATGCCCCGCTTAAGGAGGTGTTGTGATGAAACGTTACGGACGATACTTCTTTGAGCTTCTGTTCGCATTGCCGCTTTCCGTTGCCTGCCTGATGCTCTGGCAGGAGGAATTCGGAATCCGGAAACTGTCTGCGGGCTTTTATATTCTGACGGTTCTCTCGTGCCTCGCGTGTGCCCTGATCCGTTTCCTTAAGGGAAAAGACCGCCTTCTTGCTGCAGGCGTCCTTCTGATTCTTCTCGGAAGCCCCGCCCTCTACGGTCTCCGCTTCGGAAAGCCCGGCTATTTCTTCCGGCACCGTTACCTGTGGCTCGTTCCGCTTCTGTGCGCCGGCTGCTTTTTGTGCGGTATGCTGTGCCGCTATTTCCGCGCGGTGCGGATTCTCACGGCGCTTTCGGTCATCACGGGACTTGTGCTTCTTCTTGTGTTCCGTTATGAGGTTTCGAAGCCGTGCGTAATGCTTTTCCTGACCGTTCCCGGTCTTCTTCTTGCAGACGAAACCCAGATTCTCTGGCATAAAAACGGCGAAACGGAGCACGCGTCGCATCTTGTTTTCATCGCGCCTTTCCTTGCCGCCTGGCTTTTCCTGTCCCTGATGCTTCCCGTCAGTGATAAGCCCTACGACTGGCGGATTGTGAAGAATATCTGGCATCAGATTGAGGACTTCGGCATCTCGCTCACGCAGAAGCGCCGCAACAAACCGGACGATTTCGATATCCTAAAGCCCGGTTTTACGTCGGAAGCCAAGGTTACCGCCGGCCGCGTCACCGAAGACCGCCGCGTTCTTCTGAGACTCGAGTCTTACAGTGGAGACGCGCCGATACTCCGTGTTGCGGGCCAGTATTGCGACACGTTCGAGGACCTGTGCTGGCTGTGCACCGTCGAAGAAGACCTTCACGAGTACGAATACGACCTCATGGAGACCAAGATTGCCTTCGAGAAAACGGGGCGCTTCACGGATTACGTGCATTATGTTGACGTGAACCTGGTCTACCGGGAATTCTCTTCCCATTACTTCTTCTCTCCGGAGAAGCTGCTTACCGATTCCGATGCGCTGAAGAACGCCGGCGCGTCGCAGCAAGGGCATAACCTTCTGTTTAAAACGCAGAAAGGCGTCGGAAGCCGCTACAGCCTTCGTTTCCTGCAGCTAAACCGCCGGAACGGGATATTCACAGAATATGTCCGTTCTGCTCCCGAAATCACCGAAGCGGACTGGGCAAAGTACATTTCCATGGAGAACCGCACGTTCCGAAGTCTCAGTTATGAAGGCTTTCTTGCCTACCGCGCGAAGATGAAGGAGCTGTACCTGAAAAAGACCGACATCTCGCCCGCGGTCCGGGAGTTCCTTGACAACGTGACGAAAGATGCGGAAACCGATTTCGAAAAAATGCTCCTTTTGGAGAAGGCTCTTTCGGAATTCACTTATTCCACATCGCTCGGTTCCCTTCCGGCAAATGTGACCGACTCCGCTTCCTTCCTTGACTGGTTCTTAGAGACGAAAGCCGGCTACTGCGTCCATTATGCGACCGCGATGACGCTGCTTGCACGTGCGGAAGGGCTTCCCGCCCGTTACGTCCACGGCTTCTGTTCGCCGGTTGCGCGCTACTCTCCGAGCAAGGTGACCGCCGATATGGCGCACGCGTGGTGCGAAATCTACTTCGAAGGCATCGGCTGGGTTTCATTCGATGCCTCGCCCGGATTCTACGTGGACGCCTACTGGGTGCCTGTTACCAACCCCGACGGAACGAGAAAGCCGACGCCGACTCCGACGCCGACCTCCGAGGCATCCCCGTCCCCGACTCCGACGCCGATTTCCGTTGCTCCGAAGGAAGACGAGCCGGAATCCCATGTCCTTCGGTGGCTGCTTCTCGTTGCGGCCTTCCTTGTATTCTTCACATTTGCCGTATTGCTGCTTGACCGGAAACGGACGCTCCGCCGTTTCAGCCGGCTGAACGCCGCCGCGCAGGCGAAAGCGCTGTTTCGAAGGAATGACCGGATTCTCCGCTATCTGAACCTTCCTGCGGCGGAGGAAGAGACGCTTGGCGAATATCAGACGCGGCTAAAAATAGTACTCCCGCTCGATGCGGTTGACTGGATTACCGCCTACGAACGCTTCTTCTACGGAAAACCCGATGATGCGCGGCCGATTGTGCAGACGATGCTTTCCGGCAACCGCGCGCTTACCGAAGAATTCCGAAAACGGAACCCGAAGAAATACCTGCTGTGCAAGCTTACAAACCGCCTGATCCGTTAGCGGCAGGAACAGAAGAAATAACAACACCCCTCTGCAATGCAGGGGGGTGTTTGTTGTGCCGTGTATCCACAGCGAAGAAGGAAAACATGCAAAAATTATGATTGTTTCTTTTTGGATCGTCTGCCGAGCACCACGCTCTGCAGAAGGATGAAGTTACACAGCATGTCGCCGGTCGTGATACTCTGCCACCACGGATCGTTCAGTCCGCTCGAGACGACGATTTTCTTAATGGTTGTAAGACTCAGCGTTCCGAAGAAGGTACCGATGACATTGCCGACGCCGCCGGTAAGAAGTGTTCCGCCGATGATGGAAGAGGCGATTGCGTTCATTTCCATGCCTGCGGCGTTCGTGGCATTTCCCGCAGCGGTATGAAGCAGGAATACGTAACCTGAGATTCCGCTCAGAAGACCGCAGATGACGTAGCTTAAGAAGCGGGTTTTCTTCACGTTGATACCGAGCATCAGCGCGCTCTGCTGGTTGCCGCCCATCGCGTAGAAATTCCGCCCGAGCCGGCCGTACTTTAAAAGCAGGAACACAAGGATGACAACCGAAATCGCGACGATTACGCCGATTTCCATTTCCGCCGGAATAATATTGCCGTTCGGCACTTTATGCCCGAGCCAGCGGATCTTAATCTCCTTGTTGCTGTGCAGCTTGAGGAAGCCCTTGTGTTTCACCTTCTGCGGATCAACCGAAAGAATCGTCGTCATTCCTCTTGCAAAGAACATTCCCGCAAGCGTTACGATGAACGGCTGAATCTCAAGATAACTGATTAAAAATCCCTGTACCAGGCCGAACGCCAGGCCGATTCCGAGTGCAAGCAGGATCGAAAGGAAGATATTTCCGCCTTTATTCAGGAAGATTGCGCAGCTCATTACGACAAGGGACGTGACTGCGCCGACGCTGATGTCGATTCCGCCGCCGATCATGACGATTGTCAGACCGCAGGACACGATAATCAGACTCGCGTTGTCATTTAACATATCAAAAATCTGCTGTGGGCGGAGGAAACCGCCGCCGAGCAGGAATATCGCCGACAGGTACATGATAAAGAAGACGGCGATTGTGATGCTCATCAGAAGCTGGGTATCGGTAAGCGGTTCTTTTCTCTTAAAAATGTTCTTCATCATTCTTCCGCTCCTTTCGCCGATACTTTCTTACGGCTTTCCGAAAGGCGCGTCATGAATTTGGCAAAGCGCTGTTTTACCACCGGAGAACCGATAACAACGAGAAGCACAATAACGATGGCCTTGTATGCCTTAACGTCCGTCGATGAAACCTTCATCGCGTAAAGCGTGATCGTAAGCGTCTGGATGACATAGGCGCCGAGAATGCTGCCGCCGATTTTGAAGCGTCCGCCGCCGAGGTTGTTTCCGCCGATTGCGACCGCAAGAATCGTGTCCATCTCGATGTCGAGAAGCAGCGTCTCATGGTTAATCAGCCCGAGACGAGATACGCCGATGCACCCGGAAACCGAAACGCATACGCCGAGAAGAACAAAACTCAGCAGCTTGATAAGCGTCGGGTTGATACCATTAAGCCGCGCCGCGTTTCCGTTGATTCCGACCGACTGCGTGAACAGTTCAAGCGACGTAAAATGGAACAGCAGCTTGAAGAGTACCGCCATCACCACAACGATGATTACGGGTGTCGGCAGCGGAATGCCCGGGATGAATCCGCCGATGGCGGAAAGTATGGAATTCTTAATGGTAGGGGTCGCTCCGCCGTTAATCCAGTAAGCGATTGATCGTCCGCATGTATATAGGATCAGCGTTGCGATCATCGGCTGAATCCGGAACACCGCAACCAGCGTTCCGTTGAATATACCGAACAGCATTGCCACAACGCATGAAAGCAGGAATGCGAGAAGCACCGTTCCCCCGTTGATCGAGGAAGCCGACTTCAGAACCTTTACGAACACGCTGCCCGCAATGGCAGCAGCCGCGCCGACGCTGATGTCCTGCCCGCCGCAGGCCGCCGTGACAAGCGTCATGCCGATGGCCAGAATCGCGAGCTCGCTCGCGCCGTTTATAATACTGATTATGTTACCGGACAGTACGGCGTTTCCGTCGCTGTTATGGGCAATTCCGATTTCGAAAAAGCCCGGGTCGCGGATCAGGTTGAAAATCACGAGAAGCGCTATCGCAATCAGCGGGATGGTCATCTGACCGCCGCCGCCGCGAAAGAGCTTTTTGCCTTTTATCTTCATCTCACGCCTCACCTCCCGCGATGGTCTTCATAACCTGCGTCTGATTCAGATCGTTTCCGGTCAGCTCGCCCACAATATGCCGATCGCGCATTACAATCAGACGGCTGCAGGTACGAAGCATCTCCTCAATCTCAGAGGAGATAAATGTGACGCTCATCCCTTCTTCGGAGAGCTTCCGTACAAGCTTCTGAATCTCAAGTTTGGTCCCGACGTCAATTCCTCTTGTAGGCTCATCGAGAATCAGATATTCGGGATGGGTTAAAAGCCATCTCGCAAGAATAACCTTCTGCTGGTTTCCGCCGGAAAGGGACCCGACCGGCGTCTCTTTACTTGCGGTTTTTATATTCAAGGCTTTAATGTATTCATCTGCGAAAGCCTCGGACTCGCTGCGGCTGATCGGCTTAAAGATGCCGTTCATCACCTGCAGGGCGAGAATAATGTTCTCGCGAACGCTTAAGTCCGCGATGATGCCGTCGCGCTTCCGGTCCTCGGCAAGATAACCGATGCCGTTCTTCATCGCATCAATCGGACGTTTTATTTTAACAGGCTTTCCTTTGACGTTGACCGTGCCGCCGTACAAAACTTTGTCGGCGCCGAAGATGGCGCGCACGCTTTCGCTCCGGCCTGAACCGAGAAGCCCCGTAAAACCGTTGACTTCGCCTTTTCGGATCAGGAAGTCAAACGGCAGCGCTTCGGTGCTCCTGAGCCCCTTCGCCTCGTAGAACACTTCCTGTTCCATGATTTTGTTTTCTTCACTGTCGCCGAGGCTGCTGAGCTCTTCGAGTTCCTTGCCGATCATCTTTGAGACAAGCTGAACCTGCGGAAGTTCCTCTGTCAGGTATTCCCCGACGAGTTCTCCGTTCCGAAGCACCGTAATCCGGTCGCTGACCTCGTAAACCTGCTCTAAGAAATGCGTTACGAAGATAATCCCGACGCCCTGATCCCGAAGATTCCGCATCAGTTTGAACAGCATCTTCACTTCGTTATCGTCAAGAGACGAGGTCGGTTCGTCGAGAATCAAAACCTTGCACTGCATGTCCACCGCGCGGGCAATCGCAACCATCTGCTGGACAGCTAAGGAGCAGTGTCCGAGAAGCTGCGTGCTTCTTGCCGGAATGCCGAGCCGTTTTAAGATTTCATCCGCGCGTCTTTCACGGTCTCTGTGGCGGATCAAAAATCCGCTCTTTCTTCAGATGAACATGTTCTCGGAAACGGTAAGATTCGGGCACAGGGTAATCTCCTGATACACCGTGCTGATTCCTTTATTCTGGGCGTCTTCCGGGGAGCGGATTACAATTTTCTCCGCGTCCAGGCGGATTTCCCCGCCGTCCATCTGATATACGCCCGTCAGCACCTTGATAAGGGTGGATTTACCGGCGCCGTTCTCTCCCATAAGCGCATGGATTTCCCCTTTTCGGAGCGTAAAATCCACGCCGTTTAAAGCAAGAACGCCGGGAAACCTTTTGTCGATGCCGCGCATCGTCAGTAAGCATTCTTCCTGCATGCCAAGCCTCCATTTCCATACGGTTTCGGAAAAAAGCGCAGCCGAAGCTGATTTCATCAGCCCAGCTGCGCTATTTCGTCGGATTATTGATTAATCACCAAGACCGTAAGTATTGATGTCATTTTCCGTAATGGTCTTCGCATCGAAGCCCTTTTCTTCGTTGATAATGATCTTCTGCGACGGAGCCTTTCCGCTCTTGATTAAATCGCTGATGATCTGCGCCTGGAACGGGCTGCACTGTCCGTCGTAGTTCCACTTGCCTGCAAGGAGCTCACGAAGTGCCCACTTGTTGCAGTCGAAACCGATAACAACGACTTTGCCGTCTACGCCGTGCGTGATGCCGGCTTCGTCAAGTGCTGCAACGGCACCCTTTGCCATACCGTCGTTCTCGGCATAGATTACGTTGAAGTCTTCACCGCTGTTGATAACGGTCTCAACAATCTTCTTAGCCTCTGCCTCATCCCAGCCTGCCGTCTGCTGAACAACCTTCTTCATCGTTCCTGCCGCAAACTGTGCGTCAAGAGCGCCGGTACGTCCTACCTGAGCGTCGGAACCCATAGCACCCTGGATATGGATAACCTTGTACTCGGGAAGATTCTGAGCGAGCAGCCAGTTTACTGCGGTCTCGCCTTCCTTCGCCATGTCGGAAATAACGGCTGCCTCATAAAGGCTCGTGTCAACTTCGATCTTACGGTCGAAGATGTAAACCTTAACGCCGGAATCCTTAGCCTTCTTCAGAACGTCGTCCCAACCGGTCGTCTCGGCTGCGGAAATCAGAAGGTAATCAACACCCTCGGTGATGAAACCCTTCGCTGCCTGAAGCTGCTCGTCGTTGCTCTTGCTGTAAAACGTCTTAAGGTCGTAGCCGTTTGCTTCGGAGAAAACGGTCTCCATGTCCTTTACGTTTGCTTCGCGGTAACCGGACTCTGACGGCGGGTTGTTTACAACGCCGATCTTAATCTTTCCGTCTTTTTTGTCCTGCTTGCCGGAGCAACCGGTTGCAAAGCAGCTGACAACGAGCACTGCCACCAATAACAAAGCTCTAAACTTTCTCATTCTTGCCATCCTCCTTTTTGGGCCGTCATCGGCCTTACGGCTATAAGGATAGCGTATTGCTTCGCGGCAGTAAATCAACGCACCCTTTGACTTGGTTCAAAATAATACCGCGTTTGGAAGCGGTTTCCAAACGCGGTAGATTATTTTTTCACTCCGGTTGATTTTGATACTGCGCACGATAATCCGACGGTGTCATTCCGGTGTTTTTCTTGAAAATATAACTGAAATAATGGGAATCGTTGTACCCGACCTCCCTCGCAATCTGCGAACTCCGTTCCGTCGTGGTCCGGAGCATCTCCTTCGCTTTCTGAAGTCTGAGATACATCAGATACTCCGTAAAGGTCTGCCCGTTCTGCTGCGAGAATACTGTCGAGAACCGGCTGCTGCTCATGCTGACTGCCTTTGCAACGTCCTGCAGCATCAGATTCGGATCCGAAAAATGCAACGACATATAGAGCTTTGCTTCGCTGATGACGGCCGGTGTCTTCTCGTCCGGATGCTCGCCCATCTCGCGGGATCCGAGAATAATCGCTTTCTCGTCCGTACGCTCCACCAGAAGATGGCGGATATGCCGCGCGGTTTTGAAGCTTTGGTATATCTCTTCGGGCTTTCCGACGATTTCACCGATTCCGACGCGGATTTCCGAAGAGCCGGTCCGTTCGAGCTCCCGTGCCAGCGTGTTCGCGAACGCGTAGGCCCGCTCCTCAACATCCTCTCCGGTCTCCCCGGCGATTAAAAACCGCGTACCGACGCGTCCCGGGGACGGAAGAATCATTCCGCTGCCGCTCTCGGACAGCTCCGATGCCACCGCCTGTCCTTCACCGACCGGCGAGAACGCGGCGTCGATAACCGCATAGAAAGGAGCCGGTACCGCACATCCCATCGAAGTCAGCTGCAGAAGCACGTGCTGTGCGTCCTCTTCGGCCGCCTCGTTCGAGAACAGGGATCCGACCAGTTTCTCCTTCACGAGCTTTCCTCCGCTTTCCATACGGGCGCGGAGGCTTGCCGCGTGTTCTAAAGTGTTCCGCTCCGTTTTAAGCTGGGCGCTTACTTTATCAAGCACTTCTTTCAGGTCTCCTGCCTTCACGGGCTTTAACATATATTCCCGCACGCCTGATTGAATACACTGGCGTGCATACTCGAACTCATCGTAGCCGCTCAGCACGATAATGCCGATCCACGGCATTTGTGCATGCATAATCCGGCAGAGCTCGATTCCGTCCATGAACGGCATCCGGATATCGGTGATTACAATGTCGGGGTTGGTGTCCCTTATCATCGGAAGCGCCATCTCGCCGTCCGGGGCTTCGCCCACAAGGACGTACGGCGTCTCCTCCCACGGGAACGACTCGCGGATTCCTTCACGGACCACGATTTCGTCATCAACCAGAAACACTTTCATTCTCGTAAATCTCCTCTCTGGTTCTGCAGGGCACCTTAAAGCTTACCGAGGTGCCGTCGGCGCCGCTCTCAATCTGAAGATCGTCGGTCTGGTTATAATAGAGCCGGATCCGCATGTTCACGTTCACAAGTCCGAATCCGCCGCCTCCCTCGCTGACCGTAGGCTGCCCTTTCCGCATTCTTTCTTTCAGGTCCGCAAGCTGCTCCGGACTCATTCCGAGTCCGGTATCCTTAACGGCAAATACCAAATATCCGTTCTCCAGCTTGCCGGAGACGTGAATCGTTCCACCGCCGCGCTTGATTTTGATTCCGTGATAAAGCGCGTTCTCCACAAGCGGCTGCAGCAGAAGCTTCAGAATATAATAATCGCCGATTTCATCCGGGATATCGATTTCATAACTCATGATATCGCGGTATCTTGTCTGCTGAATCTTCAGATAACCTTCAATATGCTTCTTTTCCTGGCTGATCGGAATCCAGTCGGCGCCCGACGAAAGACCGATTCGGAAGAAGTCGCTCAGCGCGCCTGTCAGCTGAATGACCTCGTCCTTCTCACCCGCTTCCGCCTTCCAGACGATGGCGTCGAGCGTATTATACAGAAAATGCGGATTGATCTGCGCCTGCAGCGTGCGGAGCTCCGCTTTCCGGAGGTTGCGCGCGTCCTGGGTGCTTTTCTTCATCATGTCCTGCAGCCGGTCCGCCATTGTATTGATCTGATAGGTGAGGTTTCGAAGTTCGGTAACGTTCGTGTCCGCAATCCGCGCGTCGAGGGAACCTTCGGCAATTCTTGCCGCCGCTTCCTCAAGCCGTTCGATGGGAAGCCGTACCGACGAAGCCGTCGCCTTAACCGTACGGTTTCTAACCCACAGCGCGAAGAGGATAATCAAAACCTCCGCGACCGCCGAAAGAAGCACGCCGATCCGAAGACTCAGACTCAGTTTCGCGGTGGAATTGATTTCCATCGAAATATATTCTTCCAACATGCTGCCGACAAGCGAGGCCACATCACGGACTTCCTCGATGATGGCCTGGCTCTCGACAACGGGCACCTTCGCCTCGACATTGTCACGGATGCGGTCCACATAGTTTACGAGCGTCTGCATCGTACGCCTTGCAACAATCAAAGAGAGGCTGTTCTCTTCGCTTGCCGCCGCGGAGATGGTGTCGATTGTGTCATTTACCTTCTGAATCGTCCCGTAGATGCCGCTTTCCGGAATCGTCTCGCGGCCGCTTACGATGTTCCACGCGCTCTCGGGAATCTCTTCCTTCACTATGGTCTGCAGCTGGGCGGCCGTTTCCATTCGGTCGATTGCGTTATGGTATTTGCCCGCATAGAAAAGCATCAGCAGCAAGCTGATGATAATCGGAACGACAAGCAAAAGCACCAGCCGGTGGCTCAGGTCGCTGATTTGCCCCAATATGCTTTTTTCTTTTCCGGTCCTGTTCATTCTTCCGCCTCTTGCTCCGGTCTAGTATCCTCTCGGTCCGATCTGGGACACATCCATTTCGTCGCTGAATACCTGCTCCACGGGATGAATCACCGCGTCCACATGCTCGCCGTTCTTCAGCTTGAGCGCTGTTTCCATAAGCTCCCTGCCGAGCTTCGGCGTGCATTCGACGACGCAGTTGATCTTTCCTTCTTTGAGAACGTTGATGGCTTCCTGTCCGCCGTCAATCGAAATGATGAGGATATCCTTTCCGGGCGCGAACCCGGCTTTTTCTATCTCGGGAATCGCCCCGATGGTCATCTCGTCGTTATGGGAGAAGACCACATCGATGGTATCGCCGTACTTTCCAAGATAATAGCGCATGCATTCCTCGCCGCGGCTCTTCAAAAAGTCGCCGTCGATGCTCTCTAACACACGCATCCGGTCGTCTGCCGCAATCGTATCCATGAAGCCTGCCTGGCGCTGGCGCATGGGCGTGGAATTCTCGGTTCCGGTTATTTCCACGATATTGACATGCTCGAGCCCCAGCCGGTCGGCCTTTCGAATCAGATACTCTGCTGCCATCACGCCTTCCTTATAAAAGTCGGCTCCGATCAGGCACGTGGTAAGTCCTTCCTGCTCGGTATTGATG
>JAGAES010000014.1 GCA_017613055.1 Lachnospiraceae bacterium
CGCCGCCGTCCTCCCGGACTACAAGGACCGCCGCAAAGACCTGAAAGCAATCGAAAAGCAGATTCTCAGCTGGTAAAGCAAGTTATCTTAGCATCTCTTCTCGCATTATTCACACCGGACGCGGTTTCCACCGCTCCGGTGTTATCTTTTGCGCTGCGTTTTCACACCGGACACACATTTTGCCGCTCCGGTGTTATTTTTCGCGCTGCGTTTTCACACCGAACACGCATTTTGCCGCTCCGGTGTTATTTTTCGCGCTGCGATTTCACACCGAACACGCAAAACAGGTATTCGGTGTTATTCTTTTTTGGTATTTTTCACACCTACCGTTAGTTAATTCCGAATGGTGTGACTTTCTTTATGAAATCTTCACACTCGGATTAGAATGCCTTCCATTCGGTGTGATTACTAAGCCTTTTTCATCACACCCGGAATCCTCTTTCTTCCGCCCGGTGTGAGTTCTCTTGCTCAACCCTCACACCGGACCTATACACCTCTCTGTTTGGTGTGAAGATGCCACCATCCGACTTCCCGTCCCTCTCTTTATTTCACGAATTGCCAACCGGAAAACCGTCATAAACATTCAATCGAAAGCCTCCACGAGACAACAAATCAGAAAGCAGTCACGGGACAACAAAACAGCAGGCCGCGACGCCGTAAATCAACTTACGGCGTAACAGCCTGCCAAAATATCAAATGAATCAACAATATCAACGGATTCCCGCGTGAGGCAGGACATCCTTTTAGTGGTGGAACAGACGGATTCCGGTGAATGCCATGAACATGTCATGGTCGTCGGCAGCCTGGATGACAAGGTCGTCACGGACGGATCCGCCGGGTTCTGCGATGTACTTAACGCCGCTACGGAAAGCGCGCTCGATGTTATCGCTGAACGGGAAGAATGCGTCGGAGCCGAGCGCTACGTCGGTGTTCTTGTCAAGCCATGCACGCTTTGCTTCCGCGGTGAAAACTTCGGGTTTTGTCTTGAAGATGTTCTGCCACTTGCCTTCGGCAAGAACGTCCATGTAATCCTCGCCGATGTAGAGGTCGATTGCGTTGTCGCGGTCCGCGCGACCGATCGTGTCAAGGAACGGAAGATTAAGCACCTGCGGGGACTGACGGAGCCACCAGTTGTCGGCCTTCGAGCCGGCAAGACGCGTGCAATGGATACGGGACTGCTGGCCGGCACCGATACCGATTGCCTGGCCGCCCTTGCAGTAGCATACGGAGTTGGACTGCGTGTACTTAAGTGTAATCAAAGAGATAATCAGGTCAATCTTCGCAAGCTCCGGAATGTTCTTGTTCTTCGTCGGAATGTTCGCGAAAAGCTCGTCGTCAATCTTCAGCTCGTTTCTGCCCTGCTCGAACGTGATGCCGTACACCTGCTTGCGCTCAAGCGCTGCGGGAACGTAATTCTCATCAATCTGAATCACGTTGTAATTGCCCTTCTTCTTGGTTTTCAGAATCTCAAGTGCCTCGGGCTCGTAGCCGGGAGCGATGATACCGTCGGAAACTTCTCTCTTAATCATGTTCGCGGTCGGAACGTCGCAAACATCCGAAAGCGCGATGAAATCGCCGAACGAGCTCATGCGGTCCGCGCCTCTTGCTCTTGCGTAAGCGCATGCAAGCGGGGAAAGCTCGCCGAGATCGTCCACCCAGTAAATCTTACGGAGCGTGTCGGTAAGCGGAAGGCCTACCGCGGCGCCTGCAGGGCTTACATGCTTAAACGAAGTCGCAGCCGGAAGTCCGGTCGCCTTCTTCAGTTCTTTTACAAGCTGCCAGCCGTTGAAAGCGTCCATAAAGTTGATGTAGCCCGGCTTGCCGTTCAGAACGGTGATCGGCAGATCGCTTCCGTCTTCCATGAAGATGCGGGACGGCTTCTGATTCGGGTTACAGCCGTATTTCAGTTCCAGTTCGTTCATTTTGATTCCTCCGATTCTATTCTTTCTGATACCCGGATTCCGCTCCGGCGAAACGTCGCCGTTCTCGTCGCAGCTTCCGGCGCACAGTCTTCTGCTTTCTCTGATTGCCGTTCGGCGCTCAGACTTCTGTTTTTTACTGATTCTTGTTCACGATTCTCGTCTCGAACTTGCCGGTTGCAATGTCGATGAAACGAACGAACAGGGACACTTTATTGTCCTCGTTCAGGTTGTTCCATACAAGCTCGGTGAACGCGTCGATATCACCCTCGATATCCACAGGAGTCGGCTCGCCTTCAAAGCTCGGAAGCGGGTTTCCGTCACCCATGTAGGTGTGAATGAAACGTCCCTCGCCGGCCTTCGGGTTCGTGTAGGCAAATGTGAAACGGTTGCACGAAGAAGGATCTCCGCCGTTGCTCTTCAGAATCGAAAGGGCATAGTTGTACGTGCCGTTCTCGACATGCATGATGCCGCTGATACGAGGGGTATAATTCGGAGCGTCGGGCTCGAATTCGCGGGTGCGGAGCGCCTGCTCGAACGTGCTCTGCTTATCCATCATTTCGTAAATCGTATCGGTCTGGTCGCCGTTCGTCACAATCGTCTTGTTGCCGAGCACGCGCACCGGTGCGTATATGATCAGACTCGGGTCGGAAAGCTTCGACGGATCGAATGCCTGCGTGCGGATTCCGTCGCCGTCCTCAACGAAGATGCGGTTCCGGCTGTTCACGCTCCGTCCCATAATAAAATAAGCAGTAACTGCGTACTTTCCGTCTGCGGATTTACCGATAACGATTCCGCGACCGGGATACGAATTACTGCTCAGTTCCTGCTTCAAAGATACTGTTTTCATGCGTTCCGACCTCCTAAGGGATACTCATTTTATGCTCTTATTATAGCGAATGAAAATGCCATTATCAAGGAAAACAATTATTTATTTCACTTAATAAGTTAATAAGTATCGCTTATAGATAATCAGGCGGTCCGGACGACCTCTTCCCCGTCCGGCGGGAAGCTCCGAAGAAGTCTCACAACGAACGGAAGCGCGATTAAAAATGTGATGACATCGGTAATCGGCTGAGCCACTTCGATGCCCTTAAGCCCGAGCGCCATCTCGGTTACGAAGAGCACGGGAATCAATACCACGCCGCTTCGGAGCCCCGACAGGAACGACGCAATCCGGTTCGAGCCGATGCACTGGAACAGCATGTTCGCGAACACCGAAACCGGCTGGAAGAAAAGCGCAGGAATGTAGAAACGGAGCGCCTCGGTTCCAATCTTAATCACGTCCTTATCCTTCTGGAAAACGCGAACCAGCTTCGGCGCGAAGAAATACCCGAGTCCCGCCATCACGGCAAGGATAATCTCCCCGACGACAAGCGTCACAATGAAAGCCTGCCGCACACGGGAATACTTCTTCGCCCCGTAGTTGAACGCCGCAACGGGCTGAAAACCCTGGCCGATTCCGAGGGCAAATGCGAACGCTAAGAAGTTAATCCGGTTCACGATTGTAATCGCCGCAACCGCATAGTCGCCGTAGTTTCCCGCGAGGTGGTTAAGAACCATTGTCGAGATGCTCGAAAGCCCCTGACGGAGCATGCTCGGGAACCCCGTAGCGCAGATCAGAAAGATGTCAGAAGGGTTCAGCGAACATTCCTTAACCGAAAGCTTGCTCTCGGTCTTTCCGAGAAGGAACATCGACAGCAGAAGCAGAAAACCGATCGTCTGCGAAATCGCCGTCGCGATGCCGGCGCCGGTGACACCGAGCCCTAAGCGTAACGTAAACAGCCAGTCTAAGAAGATGTTTAAAAGGCCGCCCGACATCAGGCCGATCATCGCGAGATTGGCTCTTCCCTCATACCGTAGGATGTTATTCAGCACGCAGCTCGTCGCAAGAAAAGGCGCCGCAAGAAGAATATACGTCGTGTACTGCTTCGCGTACGGAAGAATCGTCTCCGTGCTTCCTAGAAGCCTCATAAGCGGCGTCAGAAACGTTAGTCCGAGCACCGTGATCACGGCGCCCGTAGCGAGGCTGCAGAAGAAGCCGGTACTTGCGAATTTCGTCGCATTTGCCGTATCCTTCTTGCCGAGCGAACGCGCAATGATGCTGCCCGCACCGTGTCCGAACATGAAGCCGAACGCCTGGATAATCGCCATCAGGCCGAAGACGACGCCGATAGCGCCCGAAGCGCTCGTGTTGTCGAGCCGCCCGACGAAATAGTTGTCCGCGAGGTTATAAACCGTCGTCACGAGCATGCTGATCGTCGTCGGGATGCCGAGCTTGATCACAAGCGGCACAACCGGCGTTTCGGTCATCTTGATAAATTGTCTGTTGTCCCGCTGCATGCCTGTGTTTCCTTTCTTTTATAAGCAGGGGATGGCATCCGCCACCCCCTTATTAGGCCGCTATTCGCTTATCACTTCGAGATATCCGGGTTTGTAGGAGATGTTGTACATTTCGGTAACTTCCTCCTGCTTTTCGTTATAAATCCGCACGTAATCCGGCCAGTTCTGACGGCGTCCGACCGTATCCTGAACCGCGGTGATCTGGATTTCAATCGTATCGCCGCTCGCAAGGCTTCCCTTGGAGATGTACCACCGGTTGTTGCGCGCGGGGCCGTCTCCTTCTTCGACCGTCATTCCGTAGGTTGCAATCGTAATCTCTCGCTTCTTAATCTCTACATACGGCAGATACATGCCGAAGGAATATTCGTAGGTCACGTCGCGTCCGCTCGAGTCGAGAATCCGAACGTCGACGTCCTCTCGCGTGATGCCCGCCTCCGGAGGCGCGTCAATCGTAATCTTCGGAACATAAACCGTATCGCCCGGTGCGAGCGAGCCCTCTATGATATACCACGAAGGATCAGTGAAATGAACGGGCAGTCCGTCATATTCCTTCGAGTAAGTCTCAAAGCCGATTACCACGTCGGCGCGGTAATCTCCGCCGCCGTCGCCGCCATCCACCAATCCGCCGGAGATGCCTCCGGTGTTGCCGTTGTTTCCGCCGCTTCCGGTTACCTCGACCGGAACCCAGCCGGTTCCCTCAAGGAACACCTCGACCCAAGCGTGTCCGGCGTCGGTGTCCACTTCCACCCACTGGTTGGCTTTGCCCTGTGCGACAAATCCCACGACAAACCTTGCCGGTATCCCGTACGTCCGGTACATCATCGTCGCCGCGCTTGCGTAATGCTGGCAGATGCCGCGCTTGCTCTTCGTCAGGAAGTAGATGACAAGGTCCTCATTCTGCGGAAAAGCAGGATGGTCCAGGTCATACACGGCTGCCGTCGAGATGTAATCCGCGATATCCTGAATCAGCGTCATACTGTCGGCACGGATGCCTGCCGAATTCCCGAGCTCCAAAAGCACCTTTCGGACATTGTCCGGAACGTCCATGTAGTGATTCCAGACGTACTCGGAATACTTATTGAGAAGCTGGGTGTCATAGTGATACGGGTAATCGAACGTATCCTCATACCCGAGCGTATAAGCGTCGCACGAATACTCGTAGTAGCTTTCCGTGCTCTCGTCCTCGCCCCAGGCCATGAAATACGGATAAATCCGGTGGTTAAGCCGCAGCTTACGGATCAGCACGCGGTCCAGCTGGTAACCGCCGTCCCACAGTGCCCCGCCGGTCAAATACTCGGCTTCGGGCTCATACTGTACGCCGCCTTCCGGGTTCTTCCAGGTGTGGCCGTCGTAATACATATAGTTGTTCTCGCGGAAATAGTACATCCGCCTTGTCTGTCCGCGGAAACCGAACAGCACGGTCTTATTTCCGGAGCCGTTGTTTCCGGAGCGCAGACCGCCCTCGTGAGTCAGGTCAAACTCGTTCTCGTCCGTTCCGGCAATCGTGCCGTCCTCGGGATAGTTAATCTTCAGCTTGCCGTATTTCTCGGAAATCTCATAGCAGTCGGTCACGTCACCGTAGGTATCGCTTTGGATTGAGAAGACGGCAAAATCATTGTTCGAAACACCCGGTTCGGTTCGGGTACCGAGACACTTCGCGTCAAGATGGTCCCCGTCCGCAAGACCGTCGCCGCCGATCGTGAAGCCTTCCTTCGTAAGCGGCGTGCCGTCGTAATCCTTCTCGGCGGATTCGCTGCTTATGGAGATAATCCGCCTGTCAAACGAAACCGTACCGTAACGGATTTCGATAATGTACTGACCCGTTACGTCCTTACCGTCCGCATCGACAATCCGGACGTTATCGTCATCGAGTTTATTCTCTTTGCTTCCGAACCCGCTGACCTTCGTGACACAGTGCGCCTCAAGCGTGTGGCCTTCTTTCAGGCTGCCGCCCTGCACCGAAATCTTGTCGCAGGAAACCGTTTCCTTCGGGTTTCCCGAATACTTGACGCTCAGGCTTCCGGTTACCAGAATAAGCCGTATTCTTCCGTCTTTAATCGTACCCGGGTTGTACTCGATTTCGTAACAGTCGTTGGCAATGCTTCCGTTCTTATGGACGATTTCCGCAAAGCTCGGGAAGATCGTCCGGCCGCCGTTATTCGCCGGGCTTTCGTCCCATGAAAAATTACCGGACAGCTTATCGCCGTACTCGAGTCCGTCCGCCCGAAGCCTTGAAGCATTGACTTCCGTCTCCTGCGTGTTCGAGTAAACCTCGTCACCCTCATAACTGATAACCAGCCGCTTCGGCCGGATTGTAAACGTCGCCTTGCCGGCGCTCCTTCGGATTCCGAACACCGAAACGCTCGTCGCGCGGACCTCATACTCGCCCGCGTCCTTCGGGACCTCTTCGCTCCAGTCTTCGTCTTCGGAGACGGAACGGTATTCATACACGATCTTCGAAACGGACGACGATGCCTCCGGTTCCGGCTGCTGTCCGTACACGACGGAACGGCACGACACTTCGTTCCATGTGACGCCTACGCCGAAGACGAAGAAAACGCCCGCCAGAAGCACCAGAACCGCCGCAATCAGCGCAATCCGGTATCTTCGGATAAATGCAGCGATGCGTTGCATTTTCCGCTCATACTGCTCATACATAGCTCTTTACTCCGTAATTTCATATCTCCCACATTTTGCAACAATACGGTAACAGTTGGACAGTTCCCCGACCCGGTCGAGTGACGAAATGTTCGTGTAGACAATCAGGTTGTCGAACGAACCCGGTCCGTCGTCCCGGTCGTGAGTCTGCTGGGCTGTCCGGACCGTAATCGAATCGCCGGGAACAATCTCGCCCTCGACGATTTCCCAGTCGTTATAATCCGCGCTGTCGTCAAGTTTTCTCCGGACGTCCTTCGTGCGGATCACGATGTGTCTCGGCGTAATGCTTAAAAGCCCTTCCCCGAGAACGATTTCATAGCGGTTTGTCACGTCGGCGCCGCCCTTGTCGAACACCTTTACGCTGACGGAGTTCGGACACTGGCCGACCGTTGTGATGGAACCGGTTGCCTCCATCTTAATCTGATGGCCGTCCGCAAGTTTTCCTTCCTCAAGTTTGCAGGAAGGGTCGCTTAAAGGCATGCCGTCATATTCTTTTGAGCTGCTTCCCGATACGACGTAAAGCGTCCCGTACTTCACGACGATTTCCCCGTAGACGTAAGTGATATCGTAACGGTCGGAGACGTCGTTTCCTTCGTCATCTAAGATCATAGCGGTAAATGTGTTCTGATACACGCCGGGTTCCTTCACCGTGATAAAATCGGTCGTCGTAAGATGGTGTCCCTTCGAAATCCGGCCCTTCGCAAGCTTGGCCTGCTCGTGCGTGAACTCGCTGCCGTCATAGATACGGGAAGAGGAATAGCTCTCCACCGTAAGCTTCCGCTTTGTTACTTCAAGCTTGCCGGCATCGATTACGATATCGTACTGATCCGAAACATCCATGCCGCCGCGGTCGTAGATTACGACATCGGCAACGTTGTCGCTCACGCCTGCCCGCGTCTGTTCGCC
>JAGAES010000091.1 GCA_017613055.1 Lachnospiraceae bacterium
ACCACACGCTCCATACGGGACATACCGATACGGTACTGGTTCTGCAGCAGCTCGCCGACGGCACGGATACGACGGTTTCCGAGATGGTCGATGTCATCCTCGTTGCCGATGCCGTGCTCAAGGTGCATGTTATAGTTAATGGAGGCGAAGATATCCTCCTTCGTGATGTGCTTCGGAATCAGGTCAAGAATTCTCTTATGAATCTCTTCGCAGATGGCGTCCTTATCGGTGAACTCGTCGAGAATCTCCTTCAGAACCGGATAGTAAACGAGTTCGGTGATTTCGAACTTCTCCTTGGCTTCCGGAACGTATCCGGCAAGGTCTACCATCATGTTCGAAAGAATCTTTACGTTATGCTCTTCACCCTGAACCCATACATAAGGAATTGCCAGGTTCTGAATCTGCTCCGCAAGTTCCTCGGTGGCAACGGTTCCGGCCTCGGCAAGAATCTCGCCGGTCGTCGTATCGATGACATCCTCGGCAAACTTATGACCGGCAATCCGGTTCTTCAACATAAGCTTCTTATTGAACTTATAACGGCCTACGCGGGCAAGGTCATAACGTCTCGGATCAAAGAACATGCCGTGAATCAGAGACTCCGCGTTCTCCAGTGACGGGGGCTCACCGGGACGGATCTTTTTATAGAGTTCCAGAATACCGCTCTTGTAATCGTCGGACGGATCCTTCTGGAAGGTTGCTTCCAGTTTCTTCTCTTCACCGAACAGTTCCCGGATTTCCTCGTTGGTGCCTACGCCGAGGGCGCGGACAAGAACGGTAATCGGAACCTTACGGTTACGGTCTACGCGTACATAGAAAACGTCATTGGAATCGGTCTCATATTCAAGCCATGCGCCGCGGTTCGGAATTACGGTGCAGGCATACAGTTTCTTACCGAGCTTATCTCTTGTAATTGCATAATAAATACCGGGCGAACGAACCAGCTGGCTTACGATAACACGCTCGGCACCGTTGATAACGAATGTGCCGGTCTCGGTCATGAGCGGGAAATCACCCATGAAAATCGTATGCTCGTTGATTTCGTCGGTTTCCGTATTATGAAGACGTACTTTTACCTTCATCGGCGCGGCGTAAGTGGCGTCACGCTCCTTACACTCATCGATCGTGTACTTGACTTCGTCCTCGCAAAGCTGATAGTCGACAAACTCCAGACTCAGATGTCCGCTGTAATCCTCAATCGGAGAGATATCCTCGAACACCTCATGAAGACCCTTTCGAAGGAACCAGTTATAGGAATCCTTCTGGACCTCGATCAGGTTCGGCATTTCGAGAATTTCCTTCTGACGCGAATAGCTCATCCGCATGCCCTTGCCGACCTTTACGGGATAAATTCTGTTTTTTACCATTGACGTTTTCACCCCTTGCTAATATTACCTATTGTGCGAAAAATGCACACATTAAGCCAATCGTACCATATTTTCCACCCTCGGTTTCCTTGGATTTCGAGGCTTTGAAAAGCGGTTGCTTTTCTCCTTTCCTTATGGTATAATTGGTTTGATTAGGCATATAACACCACAATAGTGCATTCTCTATAGTAGCACAAGTCTTTGGGAATGTCAATCTTGCATTTTCACCAAATCCGGAATAAATTTCCGGGTTTTTTTCTGCCTGTTTCCGCCCATTTTTGTGCTCCCCCACACTTCTTTTGGTTTTTCTGTCTTCGGGGTAAAGAGAAATCAATGGGAATTGGTATCCATTACGTAATTTCGCCGGCCTGGTACCATAAAACCTCCCGAACAATGGAACCGAATCACTGTTTTTCTGATTCAGTACCACTGTTCTGCTAATTCAGTACCACTGTTTTTCTCGGGAAATGGTACTAAATCCTCGATTCCGCCTGCTTGGTACCATTATTTTTCTCGCGTAATGGTACCACCCCCCTGTTTTCTCCGGTTTGGTACCATTACTCTTCCCGAATAATGGTACTAAACCCTGTTTTTGGGGTAGTTTGGTACCATTACTCCTCCCGAATAATGGTACCAAACCCATTTTTAGGGTAGTATAGTACCAAAAAGTCAGCAAAGAAATGGCACTGAATCCATCGAATCGAGGATTCAGTGCCAAAATGCTTCTTAAAACATGGTTCCAGATTCGGATTCCTCTGGGCTTAGTACCAAAACGGGGCTGCCGTATCGGCAGCCCCGTTTTGCTGAAACAAGATTTGATTTATCAGAAATCAATCGGAATATCGATTTCATCCGGTTCGTCAGAAGAAGCTTCCAGAACCTTCTTCAGCTGTCCGTCGATATCCTCGGGAAGAGTCTCTTCCGTTTCCTCTTCATCATGCCGGATCGGATTGAAGAATTCATTAGCGTCCTCGTCCACATCGTAATCATCGGAAACGATATCGATGTTGATTCCGCCGTCCCCGGCAGGTTCCTCAGCAAGCGTGTTATCAAATTCATTCTCCGGAAGATTCTCCGAAACAGGCGCGGGTTCTTCCTCTGCCTGTTCCTCCCGAACAGGTGCGGGTTCTTCAACTGCAAGATTCTCCGGGATACTGCCGGTTTCTTCCTCTGCAGGCTCATCCTCCAAAGGTTCCGTCGGTGCGTTATCAAATTCCTCATCAGCGGGCTTCGCGGCTAAGTTATCGTACCCATCGCCGTCCAGCGGTCTTTCAATCTCCGGAACCGGATCCGGTTCCGCAGTTGCTCTCGGAGTGAACCACGGGAATCCAAAGAAGCCTCTCGAGGCTTTCGGTTCCTCAACGGGTTTCGGGGCCTTCTCCGGCTCTTCTTCCTCTATAGGAATCTCCGCCTCTTCCTCAGGTTCTTCCGGTTCTGCCGAGGCTTCGGGCTGTTCCGACGCTTCCGCCTCCGGCCCTTCGACAAGAATGCCGAAGCTATCCCATTCGTCTTTAAAAGAATCCTTCTCTTCTGTCTCTGGTTCTGCCGGAACTTCGGGCTCAACGGGTTCTTCGGGCTCTGCCGGAACTTCGGGCTCAACGGGTTCTTCGGGCTCTTCCGGAACATCCGGTTCTTCCGCTTCCGGTGCGGCCTGTGCCGGAATGTCTCCGATGAAGATATCGGAAAGGTCTTCCTCCGGCTCAGCGGTTATTTCAATCGGGCTCTCTTCCGGGTCTGCAGTAATCTCGGCAGAACTCTCTTCCGGTTCTTCTGTAATCTCTATCGATTTCTCAGCCGGCTCGGCGGGCGCCGTATATGTCCCGAACAAAGAGAAGAATTCCGGCTCCTTTGGTTCTACCGGAACAGGGATTTCTTCCGCTTCTTCCGTCTCAACCGCTATGGTTATTCCTTCCGGCTCCTCAGCAGGTACATCTGCCGTTTCCACAGGAATCTCTGCCTCTTCCTCGGATTCAATCTCTATCGCAACAGACTCTTCAGTCTCATCCGCAGCCGTCTCTTCCGCAGTTTCCTCAGCAGTTTCCTCAGCGGCCTCTTCAGCCTCTCCGGCAGCCTCGATGTCCTCGGTCTCTTCAGCCTCTTCCGCAGCCTCGGTGTCCTCGGTTTCCTCAGCCACAGGCTCTTCGGTCTCCTCCTCAGTCTCCGCCTTATCCGCTTCTGCCTCTTCTTCAGCTTCCGCCTCTGCCTCAGCCGCTTCCTTCTCAATCTCCTCGACGGCCTCGGTCACGGTCTTCTCGAGCTCCTCGGCGGCTTCGGTCACGCTCTTCTCAAACTCGCCGGCCGCTTCCTCAAGCGCCTTGCCGAGTTCGGAAATCGTTCCTTCCATCCCTCCGGTAAATGAAGACACGGCGCCTTCGACGGCGTCGCCGACCTTCTTGCACAAATCCTCCGCCTCACGGAGCTTCTCCTCTTCGTCATCGCCGAAGATATGAATGGACTTCCCGAGGTCCTCCGCCAGATCCTCAAGAGACTTGTCCTCCTCACGATCCCTGCCGAGCAGCAGCTTTACATTCAAAAGGACGCTGATGCCGAGCGCAGTTCCGAGAACCTTCACAAGTCCCATCGTGAGGGCCTTGGTGTCATCGGCTCCCTCCTGCTCTGATCCGCGTTTCCATATCTTCTCTCCGCAATACGGACAATACTTGACATCATCCGGAAAATCCGACCCGCATTTACTGCATCTCATGGCACATCCTCCTTTGAAAAAGCCTTCCGATTCTTCGAATCGGTTAATATATTTTAGCTTTTTTCAAGGATGTCTGTCAATAGGTTTCCGCTCAAATCGGAGCTTTTTTCCATTGTAAAAAATCCCGACATATAGTACGATAAAGAAAGACAAAAAGGAGGCTTTATTATGAAACATCTACCGAAAATGATATCGCTGATTCTGATACTTCTGCTCTGCGTGTCCGCTCTCTCCGCCTGCGGCGACGACGATTCCGGTTCCGGCTCGAAAAAACGCCGTAAAACCCCTACGGAAACCGTGAACCCGACCGGTGACCCGGACGTTACAACCACGCCGAAGGAAGAGCGTTTCCCGAACCGTCCGAATGCCGATACCCGCACGGGAAGCCCGAAGGAACTCTCGGAAGGCGACGTGGCGCCGGAGTTTACCATAAAGATGCTCGACGGAACTTCTTTCCGCCTGTCCGACTATGACGACGGCATGGTTCTTCTCAACTTCTGGGCGACCTGGTGCGGTCCGTGTGTCAAGGAGATGCCCGACCTCGAGCAGCTGTATTCCGGTTATTCCGGAAAAGTCGCCGTCCGCTGCATCAGCATCGGCGATGACCTTGATACCGTGAAGCAGTACGTCAGCAGTGAGAACCTCCGCAAGGATTTCATCGGATGTGCTGACGGCACGGCCGTCCCCGACTACTATCCGACCGAGTACATTCCCTACACCGTGCTCATCAAAAACGGTGTCATCGTTGCAACCTTTGTCGGAAGCCGTTCCTACAATGATTACAAAACTGTGATTGACAGTTATCTGAACCAGTAACAAGGAGTCTGTTCATGACCGAAACCGGACCGAACCAGAAAAAGCCACGCCGGATACGCCGCTACACGCAGCTGATGGCCGCAGTTCTTTACAACTGCCACATCAAGGGGTTCCGGCACGGAAAGATTTATAAGGGAAACATGAAGTCGTTCTGTGTCCCGGGCCTGAACTGTTATTCCTGCCCGGGCGCGGTCGCGTCCTGCCCGCTCGGAAGCCTGCAGTCCTCGCTTGTGTCCGCACGCTTCAAAGCGCCCTATTACATCCTCGGGACGCTTCTTCTGTTTGGGCTTTTCCTCGGACGCGTGATCTGCGGTTTCCTCTGCCCGATCGGACTTCTGCAGGAGCTGCTTCATAAGATACCGACCGTGAAACTTAAGAAGAGCCGCGTAACCCGCGTTTTTTCTTACGGGAAGTACGTAATCCTGGCTCTGTTCGTCATTGCCGTCCCGCTCTTTCAGTTCGCGCCGGGCTTCTGTAAGTACATCTGCCCGGCCGGTACGTTCGAAGCAGGCTACCCGCTCGTATTCAAAAATAAGATTCTCCGTACGATGACCGGAAGGCTCTTCACCGTGAAGACTCTTTTGCTCGCGTTGATTCTTCTTGCGTGCGTGTTCTGCTTCCGCGCGTTCTGCCGCTTCCTCTGTCCGCTCGGCGCAATTTACTCCTTCTTCCATCCGGTCGCGGTATTCGGCATCCGGGTGGACAGCACCCGCTGCACGCATTGTGACGCCTGTGTAAAGCGCTGTCCGATGGACATCCGCCGCGTCGGCGACCGCGAATGTGTCCATTGCGGCGACTGCATCGACGTCTGCCCGACGCAGGCTATCCGTTACGGCACCGACCTCTCGCCGAAGAAGCACCCGCTGATTACAATGGCGAGAATCCTTCTTCTGTGCCTCATCATCACATTTTTCGCACTCGGAATATCGAACGGCGGCGTCAAGTCCGTCTGGCAGAAAGCCGTCCGTATCTGCTATGAGTGCATCGGCATCGGCTGATTCTTACGAAAAATGCTATGGCACATCTCTCTAATATATGGTATGCTTAAAGGAACAACCGGAAAGGAGCACGATTTATGACAAGCAAAGTAACTGACTCCGTAATCTACATCGGCGCGAACGACCACGACATCGACCTGTTCGAGGGGCATTTTGAGGTGCCGCTCGGAATGGCGTACAATTCTTACATCATCATGGATGAGAAGATTGCCGTTCTCGACACGATTGATCAGAGAAAGACAGCCGAATGGCTGACGAACATTTCCGCGACCACGCTCGGAAAGAACCCGGATTACCTGATTGTGCAGCACATGGAACCGGATCATTCGGCGTCTATCGCGGCATTTCTGATGAAATACCCGGCGACCACGGTTGTCGGCAACAAGAAGACGTTTAAGATGATTGAACAGTTCTTCCCGGGCATCATCCTTGCGAACACGCTTGAAGTGGAGGAAGGCTCGGTGCTCGACCTCGGGAAGCACAAATTAAGCTTCGTCATGGCTCCGATGGTGCACTGGCCGGAGGTCATGATGACCTACGACAGCTATGAGCAGATTCTGTTCTCGGCCGACGCGTTCGGCAAATTCGGCGCGCTCGACACCGAAGACCCCGAAGGCTGGGCATGCGAAGCACGCCGCTACTACTTCGGAATCGTCGGGAAGTACGGCGCACAGGTACAGGTTGTGTTGAAGAAGGCCGCAGGCCTTACCATCCGTACGATCTGCCCGCTGCACGGACCGGTGCTTTCCGAGAACCTCGGTTACTATATCGGCCTCTATGACACCTGGTCGTCGTATCTTCCCGAGACCGACGGCGTATGCATCTGCTACACCTCCGTCTACGGCAACACGAAGAAGGCTGTTGAGCAGCTCGCCGAAGAACTTAAAAAGCGCGGCGTTCCGAAGGTTGCGGTCAACGACCTCGCAAGATCGGACATGCCCGAATGCGTCGAGGACGCGTTCCGCTACGACAAGCTCGTACTCGCGACGACGACCTACAATGCGGGCATCTTCCCGTACATGCGCGAATTCATCGACATGCTGACCGAACGCAATTTCCAGAAGCGGACCGTGGCATTTATCGAAAACGGCACCTGGGCGCCGCAGGCAATCAAGGTGATGAAGCAGAAGCTTGAGGGCTGCAAGGACATCGCATTTGCCCAGAACAACGTTTCGCTGATTTCCGCGTTGAATGAAGAAACAACCGCGCAGGTTATCGCGCTCGCCGAAGAGCTTTCCGAGAGCTATCAGAAGGTTATCGTTGAGAACGAGAAGCGCATCGACCCGACCGCGCTGTTCCGCATCGGCTACGGCCTCTACGTGGTTACCTGCAATGACGGAACGAAGCAGAACGGTCAGATTGTCAATACGGTTTCGCAGATTGCGAACAACCCGGACCGCATCGCCGTCAACATCAACAAGGCCAACTACACTGCGGATGTTATCCGAAAGACCGGCGTAATGAATGTCTGTGCGCTGACCGAGAGCGCGCCGTTCCAGATCTTCCAGCACTTCGGATTCCAGTCCGGCCGCACCGTTGATAAGTTCGCAAGCTATGAGCATTTCGACGTGGCGCAGAACGGTGTCGCATTTCTCACAAAGTACTCAAACGCTTACATCTCGCTGAAGGTGTTCGAGACCGTCGACCTCGGATCGCACTGGATGTTCCTCTGCAACATCACCGAGTCGGTTGTCATCAACAAGGAAGATACGATGACCTACACCTACTATCAGAAGAACGTGAAGCCG
>JAGAES010000092.1 GCA_017613055.1 Lachnospiraceae bacterium
GAGGTTTGAAAGCCTCGGCATAACTTTTTAGTGAGGGAGATTACAAGATGAAGAAGACTGTATTGTTTGTGCTTTTGACTGTCATGGCCGTTTGTCTGTGTGTATGCGGAAAGAAAGAGGCCGGGGAGAATTCCGGGAAGGATTCTTCGGGCGGCAGCAAAGAGACGACGGCTCATCCGAACGTACTCGAAAATGTCACGGAGAGTAACTGCGTTAATGTCGTGAAGGATGTATTCGGAATTGAACTGAAACAGGAAGACGGATGGACCGTTTCCGAAGTGATAAGCCCGAACAAAGTGAATAACCTGCGGCTTACCTATAAGACGCCTGCAGACTTTGATTCGAACGCGTGGAACGCCTGGTTTGAGAACCTTGTTTCGTCTGCGCTTGTGGCCGGCACAGACGGAATATACGCGCTGATAATTAATCCGGATACCGGCGCTGTTTCGAAGGGTGGTAAATACACGGATGCAAAGAGATTTGTTGAAGAGGAGAATCTTTCATTCAGTTATTCCTTTGACGGAAACAGCATTCAGCTGATTCCTGTCTTCTATACGGATAATAAAGGCGGAGAGATTACTCTCAGTTTCACGATAACCGAATAATCCTCAGAAGAGCGGTATAACAAAAAAGCCCATCGCCGAAGAAGCGACGGGTCACGGGAAATAAAAAAGGAACGGTGGGTTAGGCCGTTCCTTTCGTTATTATGCCAACTTGTTCACTGCAAGCTGCAGTCTGGAAATCTTCCTGGCGGCTGTATTCTTATGATATACGCCCTTAGCGGAAGCCTTGCTGATTGCAATCGTTGCATCCTTAAGACTCTTCTCGGCAAGTGCCTTGTCACCGGCAGCCACGGCGGCATCAACTTTCTTTACAAGAGTCTTAACCTTAGACTTGATAATCTTATTCTTTAAAGTCTTGGTCTCGATAACAAGAATTCTCTTCTTAGCGGACTTGATATTAGCCATCTTCACACCTCCTGTTCGTAAACTGGTTTTCGCATGAAGTGCCGTACGAATCCGGACACGGACGTTTCGTACACACAGATGAAATTATCATAGTACACCGCTTCGGATTTGTCAATCATTATTTTACGAATTCTGATTGTCTTCTCAACATATATATGGTATAGTAATCCCGATAAATGTAACCGTCAGAAAGAGAGAAACCATGGCAGATTTCGATCAAAGCAAAATCCGTAATTTCTGCATCATCGCACACATCGATCACGGCAAATCGACGCTTGCGGACCGCATCATCGAGCGTACCGGTTTGCTGACGCAGCGCGAGATGCAGGAACAGGTACTCGACAATATGGATCTGGAGCGGGAGCGCGGCATCACGATTAAGGCGCAGACCGTCCGTACAATATATAAGGCAAAGGACGGGCAGGAGTATATCTTCAACCTGATTGATACGCCCGGCCACGTCGATTTCAATTACGAAGTATCGAGAAGCCTTGCCGCATGCGAGGGTGCAATCCTTGTCGTAGACGCTGCGCAGGGCATTGAAGCGCAGACGCTTGCAAACTGTTACCTGGCGATAGATCATAATCTTGAAATCATGCCGGTTATCAACAAAATCGATCTTCCGAGCGCCGAACCCGAACGTGTTGTCGCGGAGATTGAAGACGTAATCGGTATCGAAGCCCAGGACGCGCCGCGGATTTCCGCAAAGCAGGGCATCAATATCGACGATGTGCTTGAAGGAATCGTTGCGAAGATTCCGGCACCGAAAGGAGACCCCGAAAAGCCTCTTCAGGCGCTTATATTCGATTCGGTTTACGATTCCTATAAAGGCGTCATCATCTTTGTCCGTGTCAAGGAAGGCACGATTACGAAGCAGACGAGAATCCGCATGATGGCAACCGGCGCCGAGGAAGATATTGTCGAAATCGGCACGTTCGGTCCGGGCAAATTCATTCCTTGCGATGAACTGCCTGCAGGAACCGTAGGCTATATTACGGCTTCTCTTAAGAACGTGAAAGAAACCCGCGTCGGCGATACGGTTACCAACGCAAACCGTCCGGCTTCCGAACCGCTTCCGGGCTATAAGAAGGTCAATTCGATGGTATATTGCGGTATGTATCCTGCCGACGGAGCCAAGTATCCGGACCTTCGGGACGCACTTGAGAAACTGCAGCTGAATGATGCTTCACTCAACTACGAGCCCGAGACATCGATTGCTCTCGGATTCGGTTTCCGCTGCGGTTTTTTGGGACTTCTGCATCTTGAAATCATCGAAGAGCGTCTCGAGCGCGAGTATAACCTTGATCTCGTTACGACTGCGCCGAGCGTAATTTATAAGATATATAAGACCGACGGCACCTGTATCGACATCTCGAACCCTGCCAACATGCCCGATCCGACCGAGATTGAGCATATGGAAGAGCCGTTCGTTAACGCCGAAATCATGGTGACGACCGAATTTGTCGGCCCGATTATGAAACTCTGCCAGGAGCGCCGCGGCGTCTATCTCGGCATGGAATATATGGAGCAGACACGCGCTCTTTTGAAATATGAGCTTCCGTTAAATGAAATCATTTACGATTTCTTCGATGCGTTGAAATCCCGTTCGAAGGGCTATGCGTCGTTTGACTATGATCTGAAGGGCTATGTTCCGTCAAAACTCGTAAAGCTTGACATCCTGATTAACCACGAAGAAGTGGACGCTTTGTCATTTATCGTACATGAAGACTCGGCATACGAAAGAGGCCGCCGCATCTGCGAACGCATGAAGGACGAGATCCCGAGGCATCTGTTCGAGATTCCGATTCAGGCGGCAATCGGCAATAAAATTATCGCCCGTGAGACCGTTAAGGCGATGCGCAAGGACGTTCTCGCCAAATGTTACGGCGGCGACATAACCCGTAAGAAGAAGCTTCTTGAGAAGCAAAAAGAAGGAAAGAAGAGGATGCGCCAGATCGGCAATGTGGAGATTCCGCAGGCTGCCTTTATGAGCGTTTTGAAGCTGGATGAAGAATAAGCAGGCAATGGAACTGTATATCCATATTCCGTTCTGTAAGAAGAAATGCAACTATTGCGATTTTCTTTCTTTCCCGGGAAAGGAATACCGTTATTGGGACTACCTCGAAGCGCTGATGCGTGACATAAGGCGTTACGGCGGACATACGGTTTCGACTATCTATATCGGCGGCGGGACACCTTCCGCGATGCCGATCGGGTTTTATGACAAGCTGTTCGGATGCATCCGCGAGAATTTCTTTCTGCAGCCGGATGCGGAAGTTACAATTGAAGCCAATCCCGGCACGCTGACTGCGGCGAAAGCGGTTGAATACAAGCGCGCGGGAATCAACCGGATGAGTCTCGGACTTCAGTCCTCGATTGACGAAGAACTGCAGACGCTCGGACGGATTCACACCTATACCGATTTTCTGAAATCTTTCGAAGTCGCAAGGAAAGCCGGTATCGGCAATATCAACGTCGATCTGATGATGGGCATACCGGGGCAGACCGAGGAATCGTTTAAGACGACATTGTCCCGCGTGGCGCTTCTTCATCCAGAGCACATCTCCGCTTATATGCTGATGGTTGAGGACGGAACGCCGTTTCAGGAATTATACAGAACGCAGCCCGAACGCTTTCCGAATGAGGAGACGGTCGGAAACCTTTACGAGATGACCGTCGCATTTCTCGCAAAGAAAGGCTATGAGCAATATGAAATCTCGAATTTTTCAAGAAACGGTTACGCATGTAAGCATAATACCGGCTACTGGAAACGGATTCCGTATCTCGGAATCGGACTCGGGGCGGCTTCGTTAATTGATGAAACGCGGTACCGCGTGACGACCGACCTTTCCGATTATCTGAAGGAGCTTTCCTACGAAAGCGAAGAGAAGCTTTCGATGACGGATATCAAAAATGAGACAATCATGCTCGGGCTTCGGTTAAAGGAAGGTATTTCGTATACGGATCTTAAAGAGGAGTTCGGCGAAGGCTTCGCAGGCCGCACGATAGCAAGACTCGGCCGGTATGTTGAGGACGGCTTCATGGAACACGATTACGACCGGTTTTACTTCACGACGAAAGGATATCTGGTCAGCAATACGATACTTTCCGAACTGATGGAATAAAGAATAAAACGGTTTTTGCAGCGATGCGGAAACCGTTTTTCACATTTTCCGGAGAAATCGAAAAGATTTTCGAAAAATGATAACGATTTCTGTTGACAAACGGATTCTATGGTGGTATCTTATATGAGGATATTAGCACTCGTGCGAGTTGAGTGCTAATAAAGGAAATCGGAGAAGACTATGGAATTAGATGATCGAAAACTGAAGATTCTGACAGCCATCATCCAGAATTACCTGGAAACCGGAGAGCCGGTCGGTTCGCGTACGATTTCGAAGTACACGGATCTGAACCTGAGTTCTGCCACCATCCGGAACGAGATGTCCGACCTTGAAGAGCTCGGATTGATTATTCAGCCGCACACTTCGGCAGGGCGGATTCCTTCCGACCGCGGATACCGGCTTTATGTCGATATGATGCTCAAGGAAAAGGAAGACGAGCTTAATAACCTTAAGGTAGAACTCAACGCCAAGTCGGAACGACTCGATACGATATTGAAGGAAGCCGCGAAGGTCATCGCCGACAGCACGAATTACGCGTCGATGATCACGGTTCCGAAGTACCGTACCAAGAAGATCAAGTTCATCCAGCTGACGCAGGTGGATTTCTCGACGCTCCTTTGTGTCGTCGTTCTCGACGGGAACCTGATTAAGAACATGATGGTTCCGTGCGAGGAGGAACTGCCGAAGGAATCGCTTCTGAAGCTGAATCTCATGATGAACACGTTCCTGCAGGGACTTGACATGCAGGAGATTAACGTAAGCGTCATGCAGAAGCTCCGTACTGAGGCTAACGAATACTCCGCTTTGATTTCGAACATCTTAGATGCCATAGCCAAGTGTCTTGAGGACCAGGGCGTGGAAGCTTACACGAGCGGTTCCACGAACATCTTCAAGTATCCGGAGCTGAATGAGTCCGGAAAGGCAAGCAATCTTCTCTATGCACTTGAGGAGAAGAAAGAGCTGACCGACCTGATGTATAAGGAAGGCGACAATAACCGCGGCATTCAGGTTTATATCGGAGAAGAGAACCCGATTGAAGCCACGAAGGACTGCACATTGGTTACCGCCACTTATCACATTGAGGACGGGGTTTACGGTAAGATCGGAATTCTCGGACCGAGACGAATGGATTACGAAAAGGTTGTCGGAACCCTTCGGAATCTGATGAGCGAACTCGACGGGATTTTCCGAAAAGAATAGAAGGAACGGATTGGAGTGACAGGAATGTCAGAAGAAGAGAAGAAGGAACAGGCCCCCGATGAGGAGATAATGACGGGTGCCGAAGAGGTTTCCGCCGGGCAGACCGAAGAAACCGCCGCTGAACCGGAGTCATTGAAGCCGGAACCGGAAATGGGCGGAAAGGATTCGGACCGGAAGAAGAAAAAGGATAAGAATAAGAACAAGACGGATAAGAAGGATGAAGAAATTGCCGTTCTTAAGGATAAGCTCCTTCGTCAGCAGGCCGAATTCATCAACTTCAGAAACCGTACGGAGAAAGAAAAATCCCAGATGTTCGAAGTCGGTGCGAAGAGCATGCTTGAGAAGATGCTTCCGACCATTGACAATTTTGAAAGAGGACTTGCGATGCTTACGGATGAGCAGAAGCAGGAACCTTTCGCACAGGGGATGGAGAAGACCTACCGGCAGATGCTCGCGGCGCTTGAGAGTGCCGGGGTGAAGCAGATTGAAGCGGTCGGACAGCCGTTTGACCCGAATCTGCATAACGCGGTCATGCATGTTAGTGATGATTCCGTCGGCGAGAAC
>JAGAES010000093.1 GCA_017613055.1 Lachnospiraceae bacterium
GAAAGTACATCGGCGGAGGCGCTCCGATGCGGTTTGAGCGGTATTCGTTTCTGCTTTGGCTGAATGATCTGATGTGCCGTGTGGCATTTGCCGCAACGGGACTGTACTGCGGAATCTTCTGGGCGGAACGAGAGACGTTCCTTGCCGTCGGCGGCTTCACGGATATCAAGGCGATGGAGGACGTTGCAACCGCGAAAGCCCTGCGGAATTACGGAAGAACCGTCGGAAAGACGTATACCGTACTTAAGAAGAACTACCTCCTGAATTCCACCCGCAAGCAGGACGAGCTCGGCGACGGCCTTTATTTCCGCCTTATGGCGAAGAACACAGGCGCGCTTATTAAGGCTTCGCTCGGCGACTCGTCGGAGCTCGACGGATTGCTTGATAAACTGTTTTATGACTATAACGGCTGACGACGGAGGATCGTTATATGATTACTATCCTTTCCAACCTGTTCCATGCGGACGCGCTTCCCGAGGACCGCAGGCGCGGCTTCTACGGCAAGCTCTGCGGCGCGGTCGGAATCTTTCTGAATCTGGTGCTTTTCGCAGGCAAGCTGTTCGCCGGGATTCTGAGTTCCTCAATTGCCATCACGGCCGACGCGTTCAACAACCTTTCGGACGCCGGTTCTTCGGTCGTTTCGCTCGTCTCGTTCCGGCTTTCGGAGCAGAAACCCGATGCGGAGCACCCGTACGGGCACGGCCGGCTCGAATACGTCGCCGGACTGATTATCTCGGGCGTCATCCTTGTCATGGCTTACGAACTGATTAAGGAATCGGTCGGCAAGATTCTGCACCCCGAAGCAACCAACTGGTCGCCGGTTGTGCTGATCATTCTGATTGCTTCGATTCTCGTCAAATGTTACATGGCCTTCTACAATACCCGCGTCGGAAAGAAGATTAATTCCGCTACGCTTCGCGCCACGGCAACCGACAGCTTAAGCGACTGCCTTGCAACGACGGCCGTATTGATTGCGACGCTTCTTGAACACTTCTTCTCGTGGAAACTGGACGGCTGGTTCGGTATTCTCGTCGGCATCTTCATTCTGATTGCCGGTTTCAAGGCAGCCAAAGAAACGGTTGACCCGCTGCTCGGCGCACCTCCGGATCCCGAGTTTGTCAAATCCGTTGAGGATATCGTAATCGGTTTCGACCCATCGATTCTCGGGCTGCATGACCTGATTGTGCACGATTACGGCCCGGGGCGGCGCATTATCTCGCTTCATGCAGAGGTTCCTGCAGAGGGCGACATTCTTGCCATCCACGATATCATTGACAACCTCGAGTACACGCTCTGCACGAAGCTTTCGTGCCTCGCGACCATCCACATGGATCCGATTGTAACGAACGACCCGCAGGTGGACGCACTTCGGAATCAGGTGAAGACCATCATCACGGATGTTGATTCCGAACTTACAATGCACGATTTCCGTGTTGTATGCGGTCCGACCCACACGAACCTGATTTTCGATATCGTCCTTCCGTTCCGCCTCTCCGATCATGTCGAAGAGATTAAGAAGAAGATCATGGGCGAAGTAACCCATGCAATCGGCGATACTTATTTCTGCGTAATCAATGTCGATTATAAGATGAGTTCGAAAGAATAACCCAAGACACAAGGAAGCCCGGCATCACTGCCGGGCTTTTTCCATGCTCTCTTTTACTGTACGACGACCTCGTTCTGTTCCGGGGCGGTCTGCAGATAGATTGTGAAGCGGGTTCCGATCTCCTCGCGGCTTAACACCTCAATCGTGCCGCGATGGCGGTCTATGATCCATTTGGCGATCGAAAGACCGAGGCCTGTTCCGCCGGTTTTGCTGTTTCTTGCGACATCGGAGCGGTAGAACCGTTCAAAGATGTGCTGCACGTCCTCACGGCTCATTCCGATGCCGTTATCCTGTACGGATACGTACGGGCAGAGGCGCTGGCGGTTGATTCCGACGCGGAGCGAGATTGTATCGCCTTCCGTGGTATATTTCGCCGCGTTATCGACCAATATCCGGACGGATTGCTTGAGCATTCCGTAATCGCCGAAGCAGACGATATCGCCGGGCTCCTTCTGCAGTTCGTAGTGATGGTTCTGATCGATCATGACCGATTCGTCGTAGACTTCCTGCATAAGCGCAGTCAGATTGACCGACTCCATCGTCAGATGCTGTCTGCCGGAGTCGCCGCGCGCCAGGAACAGCAGCTGCTCCACAAGCGTATTCATGCGGTCGGACTCACTGCGGATTGCCGCGATGCCTTCCTCAAGAACCTGCTGGTCTTCCTTGCCCCAGCGGTCGAGCATGTCCGCATACCCCTTGATTACCGCAATCGGGGTGCGGAGCTCATGCGAAGCGTCGCTTACGAAACGCGTCTGCTCGCGATAGGATTCGCGCATGCGGTCCAAAAGGTCATTCATCGCATTTTCAATCCCGGCAAGCTCGCTGTCGTGCATCTCAAGACGGGGCGTTCCGGACTCCGCATCCAGATGACTGATCGCGTATGTCAGGTTGCGCATCTTCTCCTGCTCCCAGTCAAGCGACGTAAGCATCTGTGCCGACTCGGCCATCTCGCGGAGAGGTCTTAACCGGCGGCGGATCGGGAAGCGGTAGAACAGAAATGCCCAAAGAAAGATAAATGCCTGTAACCCGAGTATTCCCGCGCTGCCGAACGTGACGATGTCGCGGAAATCCTCCGAGGGCGTCCACGTATAGTGGTTATCCCCATCGTCAAATGTGATTTCTAAATTGTGGTCTTCAACAGAACGCACGTCTATCGCCGTATCGGTCGAGAATTCTCCTGTCAGCGCCTTTTCTTCGAGGTAAACCGTTCCGGCCACGAAAAGGCCCGCGAGCGCCACATCGAAGAAGAGGAATATCAGCAGAATTTTCCCGAGGAAGAGGCGGTGGATCTTGCCCGCGGTCGATTTCATCTTCCGCTTGCGTTCTTTTGCCTGCTGGTCTGCCTGGTTCATCTTACTCATCCTTTATCACATACCCCACGCCGCGCACGGTCTGTATCAGATTGATGCCGTAAGGCTCGTCAATCTTGCTCCGGACATGGCGCACGTAAACATCGATCACATTTGTCTCACCGAAATAGTCATAGCCGCACACCTTCCCGAGAAGCGTGTCGCGGGAGAGGACGATATTCCGGTTCTGAAGAAGAATCGCGAGAAGGTCAAACTCGCGCTTACTGAGTTCAATCGGGTTGCCGTCGTAGGTCACGCTGTAGGCGGAAACGTTAACTTTGAGTTTTCCGTGGGTCAGCGCAGTCTCATCTTCTGCGGGCTTCGCGGCAGCCTTCTTCTTGAGCGCGACGCGGATGCGCGCCAGCAGCTCTTCAATGGCGAACGGTTTGGTCACGTAGTCGTCCGCGCCCGAATCTAAGCCGGACACCTTGTCCATAACCGCATCGCGGGCGGTCAGAAGAATCACCGGAACATCCGATGTCTTCCGAAGCCTCCGAAGCACTTCAAGCCCGTTCAGTTCGGGCAACATGATGTCTAAAAGAACGATGTCGTAATTGCCTTCCTCCGCCATCGAAAGCCCGGTACGTCCGTCCATTGCCTTGGCGACCTCGTACCCCTCGTGGCGAAGCTCCAGCTCCGTAAAGCGGGCAATCTGCTCTTCATCCTCTACAATTAAAACCCGAACTGCCATGTAGTCCTCCTAAGTGTGTTCGGACCGCGTCAGTATCCTCTGCCCCGCGGTCCGCTTTTTTACTCCTGATCGTCCATATAGTAACCGCGGTTGAAGTCGTTCTTGAACTTCTGCGTGCGGTCGGAAGCCTTGCCTGCTGCTTCGTTGAAGCGGTTATCCTTGCTGAATGCGGGACCGCTGAACGAATAATGCAGTCCGCAGAACAGTCCGATGATCATCAGAATCGCAATCAGCCAGAAGCAGGGAATCAAAAGAATTGCCGGAATGATAAGCGGAATCTTTACAACCGTCTCGCCTTCCTTCTCGATGTCGAGGTAGTTCTCGCAACCGGCCTTGATCATCTTTACGCACCAGCGGCAGAACCGTCCGAGCAGTTCGCCGAAGGACTCGCTCTTGTGCTTCTCTTTCTTGCGCTGTTTCTTTACAGGCTCCTCGTAGCTCTCCTCGGCGTACTGCGCTGCCTTCGGATTGCGGATTCTTCCGAGTGCCTCAAGGTAAAGGACAGCGTCCAGAATATCGTCATCATTGGCCGCGAGCGCCGCTTCGGCTTCTTCTCTCGTAACCATTACCTTCTCGCAAAGCTTCGTAATCTTCTCTTCTCTATCCATGATCTCGTTTCCTTTCTTTCTGCACGTGTCTCGTGCTTTCGATGGCTTAATCCTAACAAAGCAAGATGAAATGACAATGTGAGAAAGATTAACGTTTGATTAAAAATATCACATTTTCCGCTGAAAGACAACCCGACGCGTCAGGAAATGATTGACTTAGGGGGCGTTCTTTTATATAATTCACACAGTGTGCCCGCGCGTGCGCGCAATTATGCACCTTAGGGGGAACGACAAATGTCATGGTTTTTCTTTGCTTTAATCTGCCTTCTCGGCTGGGGCTTCGCGGACCTGTTTTATAAAAAAGGAACCGACGAGGAC
>JAGAES010000094.1 GCA_017613055.1 Lachnospiraceae bacterium
CTCCTCACCGAGGTTGATGTAACGACCCTGAGAAGAGTCATACTTCAAAAGGTGTGCAAGCATGGAAGGCGTGGTAAGATCGTTGATTGCAACGATTTCATAACCTTCTGCACCAAACATCTGTCTGAAAGCCAGACGACCGATACGGCCAAAACCATTGATAGCTACTTTTACTGCCATGATTTTGTTCCTCCTAAGAATTATTTAGTTATATTTTTAAGATGTCTCTTAAAATCCACGACTATTGTACTGAATGCGAACGGAAAATTCAAGTGAAACTTTTGTAAAAAAGATGTGTTTTTTTATTTTCTGCATTTTGCAAAAAAAAACATACCGAATTGCCTTCGGTATGTTAATTTTGCTGTATGCGGAACCGGGGAATTACTCCTCTTCCTTCTCTTCTTCGTCCTCTTCCTCAAATTCCATGTCGTCCGCATCGAGATCCGCGTCCTCGGAATCGGAATCCCCGTCGGAATCGCCGTCGCCGAACTCACTGATTTCCGGATAGCCGGACGTATAGTTATCGAATACGGAACGGCCGGTATCTTCGATTTCCTCATCGGGAAGAATCTTTACCTTGCCTTCGTAAACTTCCTGCACGGCAATCGAAAGGGGCTTACTGCATTTCGGCTCCACAAGGGGCTTACTCCCTTTAATAATCTGGCGGGCGCGCTTGGCGGTCGCCAGTACGATGGAATAACGGCTGTTTACGAGCGGCTCCTCGCCTTCCTCGACGTTGCTGTTTACAACCTTCATCAAATCGTTATAAGACGGATGGATCATAATGCTTTCTCCTTTTTTTATTCGATATTCTGAATCTGTTCCCGGATTTTCTCAATCTCGGTCTTCAGATTGATTGCCGTATCACTGACCTGCATGTCGTTCGCCTTTGAAAGAATCGTGTTCGCTTCACGGTTCATCTCCTGGGCGATGAAGTCAAGCTTCCGCCCGATGTTGGCTGCGACATTCAGCGTCTCTTTCATGTTCCGGATATGGGCGCGGAGCCGTACCGTTTCCTCATCGGTACAGATTTTGTCCGCGTAGATGACAAGCTCCGTCGCGAGAACGTTCTGGTCAATCTGCGTGTCACCGAGCACTTCTCGGATCTTCGCGTTCAGCTTATTCCGGTACTCTTCCACAATCTCCGGGGAGCGCTTTTCGATAAATGCCACGCCCTCCAAAAGACCGTCCAGTTTCCCGAAGATATCCTGCTTCAGGTGCTCGCCTTCCGCAAGCCGCGTCTCGACGAACTTTTCGCACGCGCCGGTAACGGCACGCTCGACAAGGCTCTTAAGCTGCTCCTCATCGGCCGACGAATCGTCGTTCACGATGACGTCCTGCATCCTTGCAAGCCCGGCCGCGGAAATGTCCGCGGAAAGCCCGAAATCTTCCGCCATCTGGCGGATGTAGCCGACATAAGTGGCCGCAAGCTCACGGTTGTACCGGATTCCTGCCAGTCCTTCCTTCTCGTCTTCGTAAGAGATGAATACGTCAATCTTGCCGCGGTTTGCGTACTGCTTGATTGTATTCCGGATCAGGGATTCGTAATAATTCAGTTTCTTCGGCATCCGAAGCCCGATTTCGCAATAGCGGTGGTTTACGGACTTCATCTCGACGGAAATCTTTTTTCCGTCCTCGGTCAGTTCGCATCGGCCGAAGCCGGTCATGCTCTTTAACACCGGATATCCTCTTTCCGCGTAGTTCTGATTATGCCGCAGGGCACAGAATTACGCCATTGTCATATTATAGGGGCATTCCCGGAAAATGTCAACCAAATTCGCACTTTGGGGCTTATTGCTTATAAATCTTGCTCACCCGCATCGAAATGTCGCACACAAGCTCATAATTGAACCGTCCGGACAGTTTCGCAACCTCCTCGGCGGACAGAAACGCGTCCCCGTCCCGGCCGAACAGCGTCACGATGTCCTCGGGCTGCACATCCTTTATATCGCTCACGTCCACCATCATCTGGTCCATGCAGACGCGCCCGAGAATCGGCGCGGACTGCCCGTGAATCAACACTCTTCCTTTTCCGGACAGCGAACGCGGATAACCGTCGCCGTAGCCTACCGAAACGGTCGCGATGCGCCGCTCCCGATCGGTCACGTAGGTCGCCCCGTAGCTGATGCCGCAGCCTGCGGGAAGCGTCTTCACATGGATAACGTGCGCCTTCCATTCCATTACCGGCTGCAGGTTGATGCTCTCCTTCTTCACCTCGTCCGAAGGAAGCAGTCCGTAGGTGATGATGCCGCTCCGGACCATTTCGTATTTTGTTTCCGCAAGATCAATGATTGCCGCACTGTTATAGCAGTGCCGGAGCGGGATCCTTACGCCGCGCTTTGTAAGCTGGTCGGTAAACCAGTCGAAGTGTGCGATCTGGGCCTCGGTGTAGGATTTGTCGGCTTCATCCGCCTTTGCGAAGTGGGTAAACACGCCTTCGATTTCGATGCCCGGAAGCGCCGCAATCTTCGCGACGGTGTCCGCATTTTCCGCGCTCGGCTGGAATCCGATGCGTCCCATTCCGGTATCGACGGCAATGTGAATCTTCGCTTTCGTTCCGAGAAGAAGCGCGATTTCCGAGAGTTTCTCCGCGGCGTCATAAGTGTAGACGGTCGGCGTGATGTTGTAAGCGAGCAGCTCGCCGTATTCCTTCGGAGACGTGTACCCGAGAATCAGTATCGGCTTCTTGATGCCGCCCTCCCGAAGCTCCACCGCTTCGCTTAAGCACGCTACCGCATAGTAATCGACCAGGTCGGCAACCGCCTCGCTGACCCTTACGGCACCGTGTCCGTATGCGTCGGTTTTCACGACCGCAAGAAGTTTCTTCCCGCCGATCCGCGCCTTTGCCTCCGAAAGATTGTGCCGGACGGCCGAAAGGTCTACGGTCAGATAGCTTCGATAATACTTCTCCATGTTCTCCTCTTTCCGCGGAAACCCGCTTGCTTTGTTACTCGATACTCTTCATCGACTCCGCCATATTGATCCGCGACAGTTTCCGAAGCATCACGAGATCGGTCAGTATCGCGAAGGCAAATGTGTACGCCATACTCCATAGAAAGCTCGCTCCCGAAATCTTAAGCGGGAAGCTCACTTTATCCACCTGAATCTGCGACATGACGAACCGGTGCAGCCATATTCCCGTCGGAATCCCGAGAAGCGCCCCGAACGCCGTCAGAATCATATTCTCGCGGAACACGTAAAGCGCCGTCTCCGCGCTGTAAAACCCGAGCACCTTGATTGTCGCAATCTCGCGGATTCGCTCGGTGATGTTAATGTTCGTCAGATTATACAGTACGATAAATGCCAAAAGCGCCGCGCAGAAGATCACCAGAACGACAATGTCGTCAAGGCTCACAAGCATCGCTTCGATCCGGTCGCGGAATTCCTGATTGATGCTTACGGACATGGCCGAGTCAAGGTTCATCAGCTTCGCTCCGGTTTCGTATACCGCGTCGCGGTCCTCGGCGCTGCACATGCAGTAGCGGAACGTCTCCCGCTCGCCGGTTCCTTCCTCGTAGGTCTCCGCGCTCAGAATCAGCGTGTCGCCGACGTAATTTCGGAATATGCCTGAGACCTTCACAGAGAAGCTTCTCCCGCCTTCCTTGCGGCACGTAATCACGTCGCCGGTCTTCGCCCCGATCTGTTCGGCCGTCTTCCGGCTTATGACGCATTCGCCTTCCGCGGGAAATGCGACGGCATTTCCGTCCGCATCGGTCAGATTGACATAACGCAGATATTCGTCAACGTTCATCGGAACGTAATAGTTTGCATCCTTCGTACCGTCTTCCCCGGTCAGGTTCATCGTGCCGCATCCGACGAACGTCTGCGACGCAAGAAGCCCTCTTGCTTCGTGCTCGAAGCCGATCCGGCTCCGGCCGTCGGTAAGCCGCACCAGATAATCGTACACTTCAATCTCGTCATACTGTACCGGCGCCGTCGACGTAATCGAATCCCGAATGCCGTGCCCGGTAATCAGAAGTGCCGTACACCCGGCAATGCCGATAACCATCATAAAGAACCGCTTCCGGTACCTTACCACGTTCCGAAGCGAAACCTTATGAAGAAACGGAAGCCGTTTCCAGAGAAAACCGATTCGTTCGAGAAGAATACGTCTGCCGTTCTTCGGTGCACGCGGCCGGATCAGCTCGGCGGGAACCTCCCGCATCTCACGGTTAATCGACACAAGCGTCACGCCGACCGAACACAGAACCGAAACGGCGAAACAGATTAAAAACAGCCTCGGATTCATCACGTACACAAGCTCATTCGTGAAGCCGTACATAATATCGTAAACCCGCCAGATAACGGTCGGGAAGATATAACAGCCGGCGAAGAACCCGATCAGGCAGCCCGATACGGCGGCCGTGCCGGAGTAAATCACGTATTTGACCGATATTTCCGCGGCCGAATAGCCGAGCGCCTTTAAGATTCCCATCTGCGTGCGCTGCTCTTCCATCATGCGGTTCATCGTCGTCATGACGACAAGCACCGCGACGAGGATGAAGAACACCGGAAATACCCGCGCGATTCCCTTGACAATATGCGCGTCGTTTTCGAAGCATACATAGCCGATATTCGTATCGCGTCCGAGCAGGTAGGAATTCAGCTCAAAATCCGGCAGGTAGGATTCGTAATCGAAATCCTCCGGCACCTGCATGCCGAGCTCCGCGTATTTCTCCGAAACCTGACGCATCACCTCGGGAAGCGCCGCTTCCTTAAGGGCGTCAAGCCGGCTTTCGCACAACTCGTCAAGCACCCTCTGCATCCGGTCCGTAAGGCCTTCCGCGTGAGCCTTATAATCGTCACTGTAGATCTTTTCGCCGTTGTTGGTCCGTACGTAAAGCGACGTGTAGGCAGGGCTCCGGAATGCCTCCTTAAGGACGTATCCGTAGCAGCTTACCGTTCCGTCGAGAAGCGTCGTCGTGCCGCGCTCGTAATTCAGATAAAGCGGCGAATGCACGATTCCGACCACAGTGTATTCCTTCGAGCCGAATGACGCAAGCGTATCTTCGGTATTGCTTTCGGACAGTATCACCGTTTTTCCGATGCTTTTTTCAGAAAAGTTGCGCGCTTCAAGAACAATCTCGTCTTCCCGTTCGGGAAGCCTTCCCGCGGCAAGTTTCACTTCGTTCACGCCTTCCGTAAGCGAATGCACCGACAGTACCGCCGGCACGCCGTCCGACGAAAGCGGCTCGAAGATAATGTCTCTTTGGTACTCGCCGTCGGCTGCCTTCACGCCTTCGGTGCTCCGAAGTTTCGTAAGCTCTTCATCGGTGAACCCGAGCGTCGAAACAAGCCGGAAATCAAAGAATTTCAATTCCCCGAGGTACTTGTCCGTCTCGGCAATCATATCCTCGGTCGTTGTCCTCAGCCCGGCGAAAAATCCGACGCCGAGAGCGATAATCGCGGCAATCGCCACGAACCGCCCGAGGCTTCCGGTAATCTCCCGGAAGGTTGTCTTTCTCATGCTCCGCGTCATGCTACCACACAATCTGTTCCACCGGAACCACGGTCTCATTGCGGTATTCGGAGCGGATCTGTCCGCTCGAAACTTCCACCACACGGTCCGCCATCGCAGTCAGCGCGCGGTTATGCGTAATGATGATAACGGTCATGCCGGTCTTCCTGGCCGCATCCTGTAAGATTGAAAGCACCTGCTTTCCGGTCTGATAGTCAAGCGCGCCGGTCGGCTCGTCGCAAAGCAGCAGCTTCGGCCGTTTCGCAAGCGCTCTTGCAATCGCGACACGCTGCTGTTCGCCGCCCGACAGCTGCGCAGGGAAGTTCCCGGTCCGGTCGGAAAGTCCCACAAGCCCAAGCACCTCGGCCGCATCCATCGAATCCTTGCAGATCTGCGAGGCAAGCTCCACATTTTCAAGCGCGGTCAAATTCTGTACGAGGTTATAAAACTGAAATACAAAGCCGATTTCATAGCGGCGGTAAGTCGTAAGCTGTTTTTTGCCGTACGCGGAAATCTCGCTGCCGTCAAGGAACACCTTTCCTTCCGAAAGCGTGTCCATACCGCCGAGAATGTTTAAAATCGTCGTTTTGCCGGCGCCCGAAGCGCCTACAATCACGCAGACTTCTCCCTTCTCTACGGCAAATGACACATCGGAAAGCGCCCGGATCGAGAGCTCTCCCATCTGATAAGTTTTCCCGACATGGGAAAATTCCACGTAACTCATATCCTTGCTCCGTTATCTGTAATAAGGCTCCAGCCCGCGGAACCGTTCAACCAGGTAATTCTGGTTCATAAGTCCCTTCACGCCGTCGGTCCATTTAGACACATAGCCTTCGAGTTTCTCCATATACTCGGCCTCGGAAATCTTTCCTTCCGCAACGCCCGTAAGTCCCTTTTCCCAGCTGGCCGTCAGTTCGGCATTCAACAGGGAACGGATTGATGCCGCGACGATTTCGTAAATCATCTCGCCCTGCTTCGCCGGCGTGACAATCTGCGTCTTCCGGTTCAGATTCAGGTACGAAATCTTCACGAGCTTGTTGAGAATCTCGGCTCTCGTCGCGCTTGTTCCGATGCCGCTTCCCTTGATCTGCGCGCGGAGCTCCTCGTCCTCAATCAGCTGGCCGGCGTTCTCCATCGCAAGAATCAGCGAACCGGAATTGTAGCGTTTCGGCGGTTTCGTCTCGCCTTCGCGGATTTCAATCGACGAAATCGGAAGCTTCATGCCCTTTTTAAGCGTACTGATTCGCTCAAACATGTCGGCATCGAGAATCTCTTCCTTTGCCTCTTCGGGCTTATCCTCTTCCTGCCCTTCTTTCGTTTCCCTGCCTTCGGGACTTTCCTTCTCGTCCTTTTTTGCGGGTTTCTTTTCTTCCTCGTCCTCGGCATTCCCGTAAAGAATGAGATAACCGGGATCCTCTAAAACCTTCAGGTTCGCAAAGAAGCTCTCGGTCGACACCCCAAGCGTAATCGCAAGCTTCCGGTATACGGCAGGCGGATAGAATATTGCAAGGAAACGGCGCACAATCCGGTCGTAAACGCCTCTTGCGACATTGCTTAACGAACCGAGTGCGTCAAGCCCCTGCCCGGTCGGAATGATTGCGTAGTGGTCGGTAATCTTCTTGTCGTCGGTGTATTTCGTATTGGCAATCTTTGCATACAGCCCGAAGC
>JAGAES010000095.1 GCA_017613055.1 Lachnospiraceae bacterium
CAATGAGCGTCCTTCCGGGGCTTGTGGAAACATCCGATAATGTCGGAATCATAAACACCCGGGGAGGGGAAGCCGAAATTGCGGTTTCGGTAAGAAGCCTGATTGAATCGGAGAAGGAAGCACTTTGTGAAAAGATCGGGACACTTGCACGGCTCTTCGGAGCGACGGTATCCCGGAACAGTGAATATCCCGGCTGGCAGTATCGTCCGGATTCGCCGCTTCGCGAGAAAGTCGTGAAGGCCTACCGCGAACAGTACGGGAGAGAACCGCTTGTGCAGACAATTCACGCGGGGCTTGAATGCGGGCTTATGATCGACAAGCTTCCCGAACTCGACGCGGTCAGCATGGGACCGGACATTAACGACATCCATTCCACGAAAGAGCGCCTCGACATCGCATCCGTGCAGCGGACATGGGAGCTGCTTCTCAGGGTGCTTCGGATGAAGGACTGATTTCTCCGCGGGGGATTGACAAAAAGGCGGAAATTGTGTATAACAGAGGAAAGAGGTAATTCACATTTACCTTACGAACGCTTTCAAGGAGGAGAAAACTATGACAAATGATGATTTTTTGGGAAAGACCTCGGATCTTTTGAACGGATTGATTGATTCGATTGAAAAGGGTATTCAGGATCTGCAGAAGGAGAGCGGAACGAAGAGTTTCCGCGGTACGCCGTTCGGTACGGATTTCTTTAAGAAGGCTCCGCAGGCTTCCGAGCGGAAGGAGAATTCCGCACAGGAGGCAACATACGATATTCCCGCAAGCCGTATGGATACCGCTTCGCAGGTAAAGATTATATGCGAGCTTCCGGGATGCTTAAGAAGCGACATTAAGCTCGATTACCGCAAGGATTCGCTTGTGGTCCGCGCCAAGAAGACGGCGCCGGAGATTGACGACGAAGTGACCTTCCGTGAGGACGACCGCCGTTACGGTACAATGGAGCGTTCGTTCCGCGTCGGCAAAGTGGACGCGAACACGATTAAGGCTTCCTTTAAGGAAGGGCTTTTGACCATCACCTGCAGCCGCCCGGCAGAAGATCAGGGCGTAGGCATCACAATCGAATAACTCTTAAAGAGCATAATAAAACAGCCGGTTCCCAGTGGGACCGGCTGTTTTTGTTCGGAATGATTAAGGTACGAAATAGAAGTCATCGGAGGGCATTGCGCCGCCGACAGCCTTCGGGTTCGCATCGAAGAGAATCTGCAGGTAAGCGGAAACCGCCTTCTTCATCTCGTCGCCGGTGTAGCAAACGATGTTGCACTGCGGAATAGCTTTCTTGGCAACGGCTGCCTTGAAGATGTCGAAGTGCTCCACGAGCTCGGCAGCCTCATCTACCGAAGAGGTTGCGAATGAGGTGCTTGCCCTGTATTCCTCAAGGAACACATTGAAGGCCTCGGTATGGTTCTTAAGCCATTCGGTGTTGGCAACAATGACGCCGGTCACGACGGTCGAATCGTTCAGTTTGTTCCACTCGGCGGTCACATCAAGCGCGACGCGAAGCTCGGGCATCTTCATCTGTACGGTCGTTACGTACGGCTGCGGAAGCATTGCGATGATTTCTTCGTCGCCTGCAGCAGCAATCCGGGCAGCTGCCTCGCTTGCTTCGGAGAGAAATGTGATGGTTACGTCCTTGTCCGGATCAATTCCGGCCGAGGTTAAAAGGTAACGGAGCGTATACTCGGGAGTCGTGCCCGCGCCGGTAGCGTAGATGGTCTTGCCCTTCAAATCGGAAACCGTCTGCACGCTGTCGCCGGTATCTACAATGTAAAGCACGCCGAGCGTGTTCACCGCGCATACGGTTACGCCGCCGTTCGTCTTGTTGTAGAGCGTGGAGGCAAGATTACAGGGAACCGCTGCAACGGGGATATCGCCCTTGATAATCGAGGCGGTAATCTCGTCGGCCGTTCCTGCTACGGTAAATGTGTAGTTGTTCTTCGCGGTCTTGGCCTCCGCTTCGGACATCAGTTTCACCATGCCGATGGCGGTGGGTCCCTTCAGAACTGCGACATTGATGTCAATTGCCTTGTAAGGCTCGGGCGTAGGCGTGTCGGTCGGAGCATCCGGGGAAGGAGTCTCCGTGACACTCTCGGTCGGAGCCGAGGCAGTCGGGGTAGCGGTGGTTTCAGTGTTGTTCGTTTTCTTTCCGCAGCCCGCAACAAGCATTGCGGTCAGGGCGAGAAGAAGGAGCAGGGATAACATTTTTTTCATGGTTTTTCTCCTTTTATGAATCAGAGAGAACCGGTTTCGGGCACAAAGAATAAACCGCCTTCCGGGTCGGAAGCCTCCCCGTCGGAACCGTTTCCTCATATCTCTCTTCCGGGTCGGAATCCTTCCCGTCAGAACTATGTCGTATGTAATCTAACACATGTGATTTCATTTGTCAAACGAAATCCGCAGTGCTATACTGTTAATAATATAACTGAGGAGGAATGCCATGAAACTCTTGGAAGACCGGATTCGTGAAGAAGGCGTTGTCAAGGAGGGAAATGTCCTGAAAGTCGACATGTTCCTGAACCACCAGATGGATGTGACGCTGTTCCGTGAGATGGCGAAAGAATGGAAGCGTCTTTTCGCCGGAGAAGGCGTGAACAAAATCCTTACGATTGAAGCGTCCGGAATCGGTATCGCATGCATTGCCGCAGAGGAATTCGGATGCAAGGTCGTGTTCGCCAAGAAAACGCAGGGCAAGAACCTGGACGGCGAGCTGTATACGACGCAGATTACATCGTTTACAAAAGGCCGCGTGTTCAACGTGATTGTGGAGAAGAAGTTTCTCGGGCCGGAGGACCGCGTATTGATTATCGATGATTTCCTGGCAAACGGCTGCGCTCTTGAAGGTCTGATTCAGATTGTCCGGGA
>JAGAES010000096.1 GCA_017613055.1 Lachnospiraceae bacterium
ACCTTCTGTGCCTTTTCGGAACTCCAGAGTTTCTTACGGAAGTTCAGATCGCACGAAACAGTCAAGCCGTGCTTCTTCGCTGCGATCAAAGCCGCCTTCGTTACTTCGGCCGCGCTGTCGCTGATGGCCGGCGTGATTCCCGTAAAATGAAACCATTCCGCACCTTCAAAAACAGAATCGAAATCAAAATCCGACGGAACCGCCTCCGCAATTGAGGAATGCGCGCGGTCGTAGATGACCTTCGAAGGACGTACCGAAGCGCCGGTCTCGAGATAGTAGATGCCGACCCTGTCGCCGCCCCGTACGATATGCGAACAGTCAACGCCGTACTGCCGAAGCGCGCCGATGGCACTGTCGCCGATTTCGTTGTTCGGAAGCTTCGTCACGTAAGACGTATCATATCCGAAACCCGCCAGAGAAACCGCCACATTCGCTTCTCCTCCGCCGTAGCAGACATCAAAGGAATCCGCCTGTACAAAACGCTCATTCCCGGGCGTTGACAGGCGAAGCATGATCTCGCCGAGCGTAACAACCTTACTCATAACGACCTCCGAACCAAATACTGTTAAAAGTTTACCATATCTTGCGACAGATAGCAACCGGATAATTAAAAAATTACTACATGTTGGGGATTTTTCATTTTTCGGCGAAATTCTATTGAAAAAGCTTTCCGGATATGTTAGGATGGTGCAGATAAGAACTTGCAGCAACGAGGATACGAGGTTAAGGCATGGAGTTCATGGACAGAAACTTTCTTCTCGACACGGAATGCGCCGCCGTACTGTATCATAAGTACGCCGAGCATATGCCGATTGTGGATTACCATTGCCATATTCCTGTTCAGGAAATCGCCGAAGACGTTACCTTCCGCTCAATCACGAAGCTCTGGCTCGGTGCGGACCATTACAAATGGCGTCTTATGCGTGCAAACGGCGTTCCCGAGGAACTGATTACCGGAAACGGCGACGATTTCGAAAAGTTTGCTGCTTTCGCCGCTTCTTTAGAGCGTGCGCCGGGTAATCCGATTTATCACTGGAGCCATCTCGAATTAAAGCGTTATTTCGGAATCGATGAGCCGCTGACCGCGGCCAATGCCAAAGATATCTATGACCGCTGCAACCGTGTGCTGGAACAGTCCGGCATGAGCGCGCGCAGTCTCATCAAGAAATCGAACGTGCGGATTTTATGTACGACCGACGATCCGTGCGACGATCTTTATTATCATAAGCAGCTTGCCGACGACCTGTCTTTCGACGTCCAGGTACTGCCCGCTTTCCGTCCCGATCCCTTTGTCGATATCGAGAAACCGGATTTCGCCGCCCATATTGAGCGGCTCGGTTCCGTGTGCGACTGGGCGATGTTCAGCCTTTCCGATCTGAAAGACTGTCTTGCGGAACGGATTCAATACTTCGCATTTCGCGGCTGTAAGACCGCTGACCACGGTCTTCCGTTCGTGATGTATCAGCCGTGCGACGACGAGACAGCTAACGGCATATTCCGTAAGAAGATGGACGGCGGCGTGATTACGCGTGACGAAGCAATGGCTTACCGCACCAATCTTCTTCTGTTCCTCGCAAGAGAATACAACAAGGCGGAATTCGTCATGCAGCTCCATTACGGCGTGAAGCGCGACAACAATACGCTGATGTTTGAGAAAATCGGTCCGAACACCGGTTATGACTGCATTGACAATCATACGCCGATTGCCCCGCTGACCGAGTTTCTGAATTCGCTTGCCGCAACCGAAGAGCTTCCGAAGACGATTCTTTATTCCTTAAATCCGATTGACAATACCGCCATTGATTCCGTGATCGGATGCTTCCAGGACAGTTCGTGCATCGGCAAGATCCAGCACGGCTCCGCATGGTGGTTTAACGATAACAAGCAGGGCATGCTTGATCAGCTTACAAGTCTTTCGACCCAGAGCGTTCTCGGGAATTTTATCGGCATGCTGACGGATTCCCGCAGTTTCCTTTCCTATACGAGACATGAATATTTCCGCCGGATTCTGTGCCGGTTTCTCGGCAGTCTTGTCGAGGGCGGCGAGTATCCCGCCAACATGTCCCTTCTCGGATCCCTTGTCGAGGATATCTGCTACAACAACTGTCTTCGTTACTTTTCCTTTAAGCCTGCTAAATAGCGGGCTTATTTTTTGAACCGGGAAGTCCCGATTACATTTGTCTATATCCGAAAGAATACATATACAGGAGGACACACATGAAACATCTCATCAGCCCCATGGACCTTTCCGTGGAGGAAATCGACGCCCTTCTTGCGCTGGCCGGAAAGATGTACGACCATCCGGAACAATACGCGCACCTATGCGAGGGCAAAAAACTCGCAACCTGCTTCTATGAGCCGAGCACGCGGACCCGCTTAAGCTTCGAGGCAGCCATGCTGAATCTCGGAGGCTCGGTACTCGGATTCCAGTCCGCTGACTCGAGTTCGGCCGCCAAAGGCGAATCCGTATCCGACACAATCCGCGTCATCTCCTACTACGCCGACATCTGCGCGATGCGGCATCCGAAGGAAGGCGCTCCGCTCGTTGCTTCGCTGCATTCGGGAATTCCGGTCATCAACGCCGGCGACGGCGGCCACAACCATCCGACGCAGACGCTTACCGATCTGATGACCATGAAACAGTTAAAGGGACGTCTCAATAATCTGACGATCGGACTGTGCGGCGACCTGAAATTCGGCCGCACCGTGCACTCTCTCATAAAGGCCATGTCCCGCTACGAAGGCATCCGGTTCATCCTGATCTCTCCCGATGAACTTAAGGTTCCCGCCTACATCCGGGAAGAAGTGCTTGACGCCGGCAACATCCCTTACACCGAAGTATCCAATCTGGAAAATGCGATGCCCGAACTCGACATTCTTTACATGACAAGAGTGCAGCGCGAACGGTTCTTCAACGAAGAGGATTACATCCGCTTAAAAGACACGTTCCTGCTTGACAAGAAGAAGCTTTCAGGCGCCAAGGACGACATGTTCATCCTGCATCCGCTTCCGCGCGTCAACGAAATCTCGGTTGAGGTCGACGATGACCCGCGCGCCGCTTACTTCCGCCAGGCCGGCTACGGCGTCTATGTGCGGATGGCACTGATTGCGATGCTCTTAGGACTTCAGTAAGAAAGGAGAACACCTATGCTTAATATCGGAGGACTCCACCAGGGAGTCGTAATCGACCATATTCCCGCAGGCGAAGCCATGAAGATATACGAATATCTGAATCTCGGCGATCTGGACTGCGAAGTAGCCATCATCAAGAATGCGCAAAGCAAGAAAATGGGACGCAAGGACATCATCAAGATCGAAGGCCCGCTGACCATCAACATCGATGCGCTTGCGGTCCGTAACCCGAACGTAACGATCAACATCATCGAGAACGACGTCATCGTCGAAAAACGTGCGGTTACGCTTCCGAATGAAGTAACGAACATCATCAAATGCAAAAACCCGCGCTGCATCACCTGTATCGAACAGGAGCTGCCGCATATCTTCCGCCTTACCAACAAGGAAGAACGCGTATACCGCTGCATCTACTGCGAAGAAGCCTACAAACGGAACGAATAAATCTCTCATTCATGAAAAATGCCGATGCGGATTCCGCATCGGCGTTTTTTCTTTTGTATTAAGCTTTCGTTATGACAATCTTATCGTCTTCGACGGCCATCCGGATCTTCTTGCTGTCGACGCCGATTGCGTCGAGCATCTCCCTCGGAATCTGCACTCGTCCCGCGTGGTCGAGAATCGCGAATTCCTCGTGCGTATCCTCCTCGACAAATCCGTGCAGCTGTTCCTTCACGAATTCTTCCTTCATGATACGCTCGATACTCGTCTTACCGTCACGCATCATGACGACACGGTTTACCTTCTTCGCAAGGTTGATGTCGTGCGTAACGATTACGATTGTGATGCCGAGTTCGGAATTCAGCTTTCTGAAAACATCGAGAACCGCATCGGCGGTCTTCTGGTCGACGGAGCCGGTCGGCTCATCGGCAAGAAGCAGCTTCGGACGGTTTGCAAGCGCGATTGCGATTGCGATACGCTGCTGTTCGCCGCCGGACAGCTGGTTTAGTTTGCTGTCCTTCTTATGTGCCATACCGACAAGCGTCAGAAGCTCCATGGCGCGCTCGTGGCGTTCCTTCGGCTCACAGAACAGCATCGGCAGTTCGACATTCTGTACCGCGGTCAGATAAGGAAGCAGGTTTCTCGCGTTGTTCTGCCATACGAATCCGACGGTCTTCTGCTTGTATGCAACAAGCTGGCTTTCGGTCATCTTGAAAAGGTTCTTTCCGTCGACATAAAGCTTGCCTGCGCTCGGACGGTCCAGACCGCCGAGGAGGTTCAGAAACGTCGATTTACCGGAACCGGAACTGCCGATGATTGCGATGAACTCGCCCTTCTCGACGCGGAGCTCAAGTCCCTGCAGGGCAAGTACTTCGGTCTCTTTCGTCTTATAAATCTTAACGAGGTTTTCGCAGAGAATCATGACATTTTCGTCAAGTTCATCCTCGAGTTCCCCTTCGGTCTGCTTTTTATACGCCTCCATGAAGGAGTCCTTAAGCGCCTTCGAAATCTCTTCGGCCATCATGCCGCCCGGCTGTTCTTCCTGGGCGGGCTCTTCCGCTGCGGCAGGCTCGGCCTGAGCGGTCTCATTTGCCGGATCAGCCGGAGCGGGATCAGCAGGAACCGGTTCCGCCGAAACGGTCTCTTCAACGGCTTCCGCTATGGTTTCCTGATTCTTCTTAATCTGCTCGGCAAGCTTTTTCACAACGCTTTTCTTTTGAACAACATGTTCCCGGGTTTTCTTAGCCATTCGCCTGTTCTCCTTCCATATTGTTCGTTGTAGAAATGACTTCGCCGTCGAGAATCTCATAAACCATATCGCCGTAACCCATCAGCTTCGGATCATGCGTAGTCATGACAAATGTGATGCCTTCCTTCTCAATCAGATCCTTAAAGATACTGATAACCTGCAGACTGGTCGCGGAGTCCAGCTCACCGGTCGGCTCGTCCGCGAAGATGATCTTCGGCTTGTGCGCGATTGCGCGGGCGATTGCGACACGCTGCTGCTCACCGCCCGAAAGTTCCTGCGGCATATGCGATGCGCGCTTGCTGAGACCGACCAGCTTTAAGCATTCCATGACACGGGTCTTGTAATCGCCTTTGTAGCCGGCAAGCCTTAACGCATATTCGACATTCTCGTATGCGCTCATGACCGGAATCAGCGCGACCGACTGGAAGATAAAACCGATTTCCTTGCGGCGAAGCAGTTCCCGGTCCTTGTCGGATGCTTCGGAAATATCCTTTCCGTCGAACCAGACTTTGCCGGATGTCGGTGCGTCGAGCGCACCGATAATGTTAAGAAGCGTCGTTTTACCGGAACCGGAACGGCCCTTCAGTATCGTAAGCGTCTGCTCGGGAACCACTATGCAGATTCCCTTCAAAGCCCAGAAGTCGCCGCCGGCAACCGGGAAAGAACGCTTTACATCTTCCGTACGTAACAATTCTTTCATGGCAACCTCCTTAATCCTCACCGAGCTTCAGCGCCTGGTTGATCTTAATCTTCGAAAGCAGTACCGAAATGACCGCAAGACATCCGATCAGCATCAGGCCGACCACAACGCTGATGCGGCATATATCGCCGCTTTCGACGAAGATCTTCGTCGGAAGCGTCTGCTCCGCAGGCGAGTAGGCAATCTCGATGAGCGGTATGAACATCTTCGAAGCAAGTATTCCGATACCCGCACCGAACAGAATCGGTATCAGCGATCCGAAGAAATGCTCGTTAACAAGCATCCTTATCAGTTCGCTCATCGACATGCCCATGGCACGGTAGATACCGAAGATCAGCTCTCTTGAGCGGATGTTTGTCAGCCAGTAGATCAAAAATCCGATTGCGCAAAGCACAAGCACAACGATGAAACTGATCGTAAGCATGCCGTTCGTAACCTGGAAATACGGATCGTTCTTCATCGCGATGACGCGGTTCTGATAATCCGTAAAGGTATCGAGAACGATTTCATTTTCCTCCGCCCAGTCATATACAAAGTCAGGGCTTCCGTCAATCTTCATCCACACCTGGTAAGGCGTTGTCGGATAATAACGGCTCAGGTTCGAGAATGCGGAAACAAGGAAATAGTTATCCGTATACTCGCCTTCCTTGCCTTCCTCGGTCGACCGAATGCGGCTCTCGTAGGTCGGGAAATACTTCATGATCGCGACCACGGTCAGCTCCATGCGTCCGAGATTCCGTCCGGTGCTGTCCTGACGGCTCACGGAAATCGTATCGCCGACCTTCATGCCGGTCTTCTCGGCGAAATTCGTCGATACAATCGCACCCTCGGGGTTCTCGGCAAGCGCATTCAGGTATGTATACCAATGCTCTTCCGTCACGTCATCCGGCATCCACGCGGTCGAACCGAAATCATAGGTGTTGATACCGAAATATTCGATATTCTCATTAATCGCGCCGGAGTAAGAAACCGAAATCCGGTCCTTAAGGACGCGTGCAAGACCGACAAGCTGATCCGGGTGTTCTTCCTTAAGCTTCTCATAGCGCGCATAATCCGGCTCGGTATAATACAGGATACTGTTCGGCGAATTCTTGAAATCCGCGCTGTTGTCTTCCCATTTTTCGCCGATGATAAGATCTGCGCCGGTCTCGTAATGAAGACGCATCTCCTCGTTATTGTTGACGGTTCTGGCGATGTTCGCGTTGAAGATACCGAGCGCAATCGTCAATACAAGGAACACCGTAATGAAGTTCTGCTTTCTGATGTCACGCATGATCTGTAAGAACGATGCGTATGCGGCAGGTTTCCAGAAACGGCGGCCGATCCGGTAGATCAATCCCGCAAGCAGCGGAATAATCCGAAGCAGCACAATCGCGCAGCTTAAGATAAACAGCGAAGCGGCAAGGAAAAGCATCGGGTCAAGTGCTTCGCCCTTCGCTACCTTCTCAATCAGAACCTTCTTCTGCGAATTGAAGTTGTAAAAACCGTAGATCGAAAGGCCGAGAAGGATGAAATCAAGACCGACTCTCTGCCAGAGCGGCGTCGACTTCTTTCTCTTGTTGGCCTTCTGCTCGACAATCGTAAAGCGCGCGTACTTAAGCACGGGCATCGTCATAATGATGATGCTTGCGGCGGATACGATCAGGCCGTACAAAAGCGCCGTTCCCGTAATCGAAACGCGCATTGCTTTTCTGCCGACGAACTCTAAGAAGGCGTTCGTGCTTCCGAACAGATGGCATAAGGCAAAGCCGATCGGAATACCGATAACAAAACCGATCAGGGCAAGTATTGCCGACTGCACGAGGTAGGTCGTGATCAGCTGCAGCTTGCTTACGCCGCGGCTCTTTAAGATTGAAATTTCACCCTGCTCAATCGAGATAACCTGGTTTGATACCATGAAGATGAAAACCGCAAGCAGCACCAGAATCGGACACTGTAAAATAAACATCGTCGTGCCGACTCTTCCGGAGCTCTTCTGATAGTCTTCGAAAATGTTATGGTACAAAAACGTCGGTTTATATAGCTCGGTAACACGGTAATCGTAAGTAAGCTGATAATCGACATCGAGCATATGAGGAATCTGATCGATGCTTAATTTCGTGTAATCGAAAAGCGTATACCATCTGCCGGTCATGTTGCCGGAGATGCCGTTTTCGTTAAAGAACAGCTCCTGAAAGATTCCCTGATCCATGAAGAGTTCTTTGTTGTAGGAAAGCGGTGCCTTAGCCCAGTACGGGTCGTCGCTTTCCTTCGCCCGGAATACGCCGGCGATTCTCACAAGAATCGAATTGCCGTCCACATCTTTGAAGCTGTCGAAACGGACAACGTCGCCGATAACCATATCATAGGAAAGATATACCGGCTCATTGACGATGACGTCGATGATACCGTCGGCATCCCTCGTCCCCGAATAGACGCTTCCGGATATAATCTCTACATGCTCGGAAAGGTTCGTCAAAGAAGCAAGCTTCAGATCAAGCTTATTCTTCTGTTCCGTTCCGCGTTCTTCCGTAAAATGTGCTGCCTGCACATTGGTCATTCCGAGATACGCTACCTGTATCATCGGATCGATTCCGTACATCTCACGCACCTTGTCAAGGACATTCATATAAGACGTGAAAACGCCGGACTGTTTCTTGGCCAAAAGGGAAGGGCTTAATTTTGCTTCAACCTGCACAAGCCCCGGATACTTATTCTGATCAAGGAGATAGTTATCCATCTTCGAAGTCAGCATCTTCTCTTTGGCGGCTTTCGTATACATAGGATTGCAGGACGCAATGGCAACCAGCAGAATGTTTCCGATCAGGATACAGAGGATCAGCCATTTTTTGTTCAGCAATTTCTGCGCAATAAACTGTAACATGCCTTATCCTCCTAATGAATTACCAGTTTGTCACCGGTTGTCAGACCGTCACAAACCCAGGTCTTCTCGCGGCCCTGTTCCACAATCGTGATATACCGCTTGACGGCCTGTCCGTTCCCGTCATAAACCCATACGTAAGGAACACCCTTTTCCTCTTCTTCGGCAGTGGTGTTCTTGTTAAGAAGAGCCATCAGGGGATCCTCTTCTTCCTCGTTTTCGTCATCGTCTTTCGAAGCACCGATCCGGTTCCGGTCGCGGGAGATCAGATCGGACGAAATGACCATGACATTTTGCGCTTCGCAGTACGTTGCAGAAACGGTTGCGCTTGCGGTCGATTTCTTGAAGTCGTCCGCATCAAGCATGACATATACGGTCGCGAAATCGGAGCTCTCCTCCGGGCGCACGTCGTATGCGGAAATCACCTTGCCGGATACGTGATACTTCTGCTCGTCCACCGTATACTCAAGGTCGACGGTCATGCCGTAACGGAAACGGTACTGCGCATCGGTTCCTTCGTAATAGAGACACTCGGGACTGTAGAAATCACACATAACCTGGTCGTAAAGGACTTCCTTACCGACCGTGTACTTCGCGAAGCTGCTCAGATAGCCTTCCTTCTCGGCATAGACGGTATAATCGCCCTGCGTCCATTCCTCAAACGAATCGACGAGCTTCTGATACTTGTCAATCGCTTCCTGCCCTTCGGCAACATAGGTCTCGTACTCATCGAGCGCTTTGTCGTACTTTAACTGGGCAAGTTCCCGCTCAACGCCTGCGCTCATCTCACGGATCCGCTTCAGCTGCTTGTCAAGCGCTTCCTTATCCTGCTTAAGACGGTTATCGTAGGTTTCCTTCGCGAGCTTTAATGCCTGAACGGCTTCTTCGCGGTCGGACTCGGCGAACTCCGGCGTAACCGTATAAAGCTTCTGCCCTTCCGTTACGTAAATCTGCGAATAGGTCGGGATAAAGATTTCCTTGATCTTACCGGGAACCGGATTGACAAGCGGCTCGGAATCAAAGGAACGTCTTGTTACGGCAAGGCTTCCGACAATATCATAGGACTCGACGGAAGGCGTTGTTGTCTGGTAGGTAACACCGTAACGTGTTAAGTTGTTCGCAACGAAAACCGTCTCGCCTTCGGAAAGACCGGAGGTGATTTCGATATAATTCTTGTCGCTGATGCCGGTAGTGACAACGCGCATGCCCTGACGGTCACCTGAGATGACGCGGACGTAATTGAGGCCGTTCGAACGGCTGATTGCCTGAATCGGAACGCAGAGGCGCTCTTCTTCGCTTGTCGCCGTCAGGTAAAACATCGCATACTCGCCGAATTCAACGTCTTCGGGAAGTCCTTCCGCCGTGAAATAAGAATAAATCTTCTTCGCGCGGTATTTCTTGTTGTATAACTCTTCCTCGTCATAAGGAATGTAGGATACTTCATATTCCCTGCCGCGCACAACCGCTTTTACGTCGGTATAGGCAAGATAATCCTTTTCTTCAATCAGCTCGCAGCTCAGAAGCTTCTTATCCTGCGATGCAATCGAAATGACCGTCATGTCCTCACGGAACGTATCGCCGTCATCTCGTACGCCGAGATAGACAATCTGTCCGTCCGTCGGCGCTTTGATCTCGGAATTTTCATACTGTTCCTTCAGTTCGAAGTAATCATCCTCAAACTCAAGTATTTCCTGATAAACGTTATCGTACTGAATACTGAACTTCGCTTCCGCCTCGCGGATGTTGATGTCGAACAGATTATAATCGTACCAGTCCTGCATGTTCGCAAACATGTTGCGGAGATTCTTCAGATTCCGGATCTGGTCGTCATGCTGCTTCACGGCAACTTCGTAATTCTTCTTACGGATGGTAAGCTCCGCTTCGGCTTCTTTCACGCGGATGGCAAGATCCTTGTCGAGATAGAAAAGGACATCGCCTTCCTTTACGAAATCACCGACCTTAACACGGACGTCATATACACTCGAATCAAAATCGAACTTTATATCGGTAACGTCCGGACAAACCGAGCCCTCCTTAACGGTAACGGTGTTCAGATGCATCTGCTTTGCGGTGAAGATTGCGTCCGGGTTCTCAACGGGAACCAGAAGCTCAGGCGCATTCGTTTTCTTCGCGCAGCCGCCGAGGATACCGATAATCAGAAGGACAGAAATCAAACGTGCAAACTTTTTCATTTCTCTCCTCCTTACCGTAAGATTACGCGCTCGCCTTCGGACAGACCCGAGCGGACCTCCGTCCGGCTCTGCTCCGCTGACGCATAATCATTAATCGAAAGACCGATTTCAATGTACCGGATCTCACGAAGACCGTCACTGTTCACTACATAAACCGCGTTCTTCCCGCCGATGGTTCGAAGCGCTGCAGTAGGGATATAAATCACATTTTTCGCTTCTTCCTGCACGATACGGACCATTGCATTCGTGCCGGGCTCAATTTCCAAAGTCTCATCCACGGGCAGGAAAACAAGCGAGTAGCGCCCCTTGAACTGGGCGGCTTCGGTAATCGAAACAAGCGTGCACGGAATCACGTCCTCTTCGGTCTCGAGGTTGTAAACGTCGCCCTCGCGGAACAAGGAACCGTCCTCGACCGTCGAAAGGAAACCGCTGTCCGTGCTTTTCACCGTGATGAACGTATTCGTGTTGGTACGCTCCCACGGGTTAAGATTTTGGACAAATGTCACGACTCCGTCGAAAGAAGCATAAAGCCTGCGTCCTTTTAACTGTTCCTGTGTTTCTTTCAGTTTTAAATCCGCAACGGCCTTCTGTCCTTCCAGTTCGCTCTTTTTTAGTGCCAGGTTGTCGTATGTCGTTGTATCGAACGTTCTTCCGTAAGCTTCCGCAAGTTTCTTCCGTTCTCCTTCGAAGCCGAGCATCTGCGTATAGTATTCCAGATCGGAATCGATCTGCTTACAGTTCTTTTCGCATTCCTCGATTTCGTATTCAAGATTGCCGAGAGTAATCTCCGCAAGCAGTTCTCCCTCATAAACGGGGTCACCGAGCTGTACGTAAAGGCCGGTCACATTTTCCCAGGGAAGACTGAACGCAAGATTCTCCGTCTTCTGTGTTCCGTAAGTGCAAAATGCGGTATAGCCGGATGAAACGTCCCCCCGCTCCACGGTGGCCACCGTAAAGAATTGTGTTTCCAATGCGGTCTGGTTTACGGGAGCCTTCCGCATGCTGTCCTCTTTCGGGAGAATTCCGCATCCCGTCAGAAGAACAGCTGAAAGAAGCACGCATGCAACTTTCCTGATTCTCATAAAATGTCCTCCAAAGTTCCTCTTATATATCTTCGGTCCGTCAGAACAGACCGTCAATTACGCCGTCATCGTCGACGTCAATCCGTTCCGCAGCCGGATGTTTCGGAAGTCCGGGCATCGTCATGATTGTGCCCGTAAGCGCGACGACAAAGCCTGCGCCCGCAGATACGTAAACCTCGCGGACGGTTACCTGGTAACCGGTCGGACGTCCGAGCTTTCCGGGGTCGTCCGAAAGTGAATACTGTGTCTTCGCCATGCAGACCGGTACATTGCCGAATCCGAGCTCGGTCAGTTTCGTAAGCATCTTCTCGGCAGCGGGATCGAAAAGAACGCCGTCCGCGCCGTAAATCTTCTTACATACCGTTTCAATCTTCTCTTTAAGCGGCATATCGTCTGGATAAATCGGCGTGAAATCGCTCTTCTTCCCGGCAAGGGTCGCAAGCACTCTTTCGGCAAGCTCGATTCCTCCTTCGCCGCCCTTTGCCCATACCTCCGAAAGCGCAAAATCGCATCCGCGCTCTTCGCAGAACTGCTTCACGTAGTTAAGCTCGGCGTCCGTGTCCTCGGTGAAACGGTTCAGCGTAACGATAACCGGCACCTTGTACATCTGCAGGTTTTCGATATGCTTTTCAAGGTTTACGATACCCTTCTTAAGGGCTTCAAGGTTCTCCTGCGCCAGTTCGGTCTTCGGAACGCCGCCGTTATACTTAAGTGCGCGGACGGTTGCAACCAGAACAACCGCGTCGGGTTTTAAACCTGCCATACGGCATTTGATGTCGAAGAACTTCTCGGCACCGAGATCCGCGCCGAAACCGGCTTCCGTAATCACGATATCGCCGAGCTTCAAAGCTGCCTTCGTCGCGCGTACGCTGTTGCAGCCGTGCGCGATGTTTGCGAACGGACCGCCGTGCACAATTGCAGGCGTATTCTCAATCGTCTGGATCAGATTCGGACGGAGCGCGTCCTTTAAAAGTGCCGCCATCGAACCGACCGCGCCGAGATCGGCCGCCGTTACCGGATTGCCTTCATAGGTGTATGCAACGATGATTCTCGAAAGCCGTTCCTTAAGGTCCTTCATGTCGTCCGCAAGGCAGAGAATTGCCATGATTTCGGAAGCAACCGTGATAATGAAATGGTCTTCTCTTACAACGCCGTCGGTCTTCTTTCCGAGTCCGATAACGATGTTCCGAAGCGCACGGTCGTTCATGTCAAGGCAACGCTTCCATACAACCTGATTCGGGTCGATTCCGAGCGGATTGCCCTGCATCAGATGATTGTCAAGCATCGCTGCAAGCAGGTTATTGGCGGAAGTGATCGCATGGAAATCCCCCGTGAAATGCAGATTCAAATCCTCCATCGGCACAACCTGCGCATAACCGCCGCCGGCAGCGCCGCCCTTAACACCGAAACACGGTCCGAGAGACGGCTCTCTTAATGCGATAACCGCTTTCTTTCCGAGGCGTCCCATCGCCTCGCCGAGACCTACTGTCGTTGTCGTCTTGCCTTCTCCGGCAGGTGTCGGATTGATTGCGGTAACAAGCACGAGCTTTCCGTTCGGACCGTTTTCAATCTTCTTAAGAAGTTCATCCGAGAACTTTGCTTTGTAACGACCGTAAAACTCCAGGTCGTCTTCCGAAATCCCGAGTTTCGCGGCCACCTGCCCGATCGGGGCAAGCACGGCTTCCTGTGCAATCTGAATGTCTGATTTCATAACCTGATACCTCTCCTTTTTTTATTTCATTCCGGTTATCGAACCGGATTTTCATACTTACACGGTACAGTCGAACGGAATACTTCCATCTTACCGGACAGTACGTATTCTCCGTATCCGTAGGGCACAATCAGATGGCTGCCCTTTCGGATCGGAACCCCGTCAACGGTTCCTTCGCCGTCCGTCACGCTCAGATTGACAAATGTGACGCCGGAATCCAAACCAACACTGCCGTCAACGGTAATGCGGTCTACCGTAAAGTCCGGAATTGAGGCAAGCGTCTCAATTTCGGAACTACCGATTCGCGTGATTACCGGATGCAGTTCGGTCTTTCGGAACGGGCAGGTAATCACATCAAGAGATTTGTCGATATGCAGTTCTCTTTTCACACCGTTCCGTACCCGGTCATAATCATAAAAACGATAGGTAATGTCGCTGTTCTCCTGCGTCTCGAGAATCAGCGTGCCGGCCTTTATCGAATGCACGACACCCGGTTCAATCAGAAAGAAATCGCCTTTATGAACCGGAATCTCCCGGAGGAATTCCGAAAAGCGGCCTTCCCGTACCATCCGTTCGGCTTCGGCTTTCGTCTTCGCGTGATGGCCGATGATAATCGTCGCATCCTCTGCGGCATCCAGCACGTACCAGCATTCGGTTTTCCCGAGAGAACCGTTCTCGTGTTCCCTCGCATATTCGTCATCCGGATGCACCTGAACGCTTAAATCCTGCTTCGCGTCGATAATCTTCACAAGAAGCGGGAAACGGTCCGAATTGACCGGTCCGAACAGTTCCCGATGCTCCTCATAGAGACGGCTTAAAGGCATCCCCTTATAAGGACCTGCCTTTACGATGCAGTCACCGTGCGGATGAGCGCTGATTCCCCAGCACTCTCCGACCGTTCCGGACGGCAGATCGTATCCGAATTCCGAAAGTCTTGTGCCGCCCCAGAGCATATCCTTAAGGGCAGGCCGAAGGAACAGCAGCTTTTCCGATTTTCTCATGTTTACTCCGCAAGTTTCTGCATGGCATCAAGCAAAGCATTCAGCTTAGCATCCGCGTCTTCAAAGGAACTGCCCTTTACGCCGGAATAGAACTTAATCTTCGGTTCGGTTCCGGAAGGCCGGACGCATGCCCATGCGTTATCATTTAAGTCAAAATACAATACATCGGATTTCCGAAGTCCGGTAGGCTTCTTCCCGCCCGTCGCGGTCATCACGATGACATCGTTCTTGTAATCGCGGAACTCAAGCACATCGTAATCCGCAAGCTTCTTCGGCGGATTGTTCCTTATGTTCTCCATAATTTCCTTAATCTTCGCGGCCCCTTCAAAGCCCTTTAACGTGAGCGTGTAAAGGCCCTCGCGGAAGAATCCGTACTTACGGTATATATTCATCATCTGATCCCAGAGCGTAAGCCCCTTGGTACGGTAATAGGCAGCCGCTTCGCAAAGCGACATTACCGCAACGATGGCGTCCTTGTCTCTTGCGTGCGTGCCGACGAGACAGCCGTAGCTCTCTTCGAAACCGAACTCATAATGACCTTGGCCGCTCTGCTCGGAAAGTTTGATCAGCTCGCCGATGAACTTGAAGCCGGTCAGGCATTCCTTTAGGTCTACGTTGTATTCCTTTGCAATCAGATCGGTCATGTTCGTCGAAACAATAGTTTTAACGATGAAACCGTCATCATGCAGCAGGCCGAGTTCCTTACGGGTGCTCATCAGATATTCGCAGATCAGCATGCCGGACATATTACCGGTAAATGACATGTATTCGCCGCTGACGGAATCCTTCGCGTATACGCCGAGACGGTCCGCGTCGGGATCGGTTGCAAGGACAAGGTCCGCGCCGACCTTCTTCGCAAGTGCCAAAGCAAGTTCGAAGGCTTCCTTGTTCTCCGGGTTCGGGCTTGCAACGGTCGGGAAGTTGCCGTCCGGCTTCTCCTGCTCGGGAACAACGTATACCTGCTCAAAGCCGATTTCCTTAAGGATTCTTCTTGCGGGAAGATTACCGGTTCCGTGAAGAGGCGTATAGACAACCTTCATGTCTTTGCCTTCCCTGCGGCATACTTCGGGACGAAGCACCTGTTTCTTCAGTTCTACCATATAGCGGTCATCGATTTCGGAACCGATTACCGCATACAGACCTGCCTTGATAGCGTCAAGGCGGGACATTGTCTTCACCTGATGGAAATCCGTCACCGCGTTCACTTCCGCAATGATGTCGCCGTCCTTCGGAGGCGTAATCTGCGCGCCGTCCTCCCAGTATACCTTATAGCCGTTGTATTCGGCCGGGTTGTGGCTTGCGGTCACAACGA
>JAGAES010000097.1 GCA_017613055.1 Lachnospiraceae bacterium
AACCGTTTTTGTTATACTTCTCCTATAACAGATTGCATTTCGGAAACATCCGAAACAGTACGAAAAAGAGGTGCGTGCCATGCTTGTACGAATCGATTTCAGCAGCGACGAAGCATTTTACGTACAATTGAAGAACCAGATTATCATGGGCATTGCCACTTCCGAAATCCGGGAGGGGGAGAGTCTTCCTTCCGTGCGCGATCTGGCCGAGGATATCGGCATTAACATGCATACGGTCAACAAGGCGTATTCGATTCTGAAACAGGAAGGTTATCTGAAACTTGACCGAAGGAAGGGCGCCGTGGTGTGCCTGGACGCAGACCGTCTTCGTGCCATCGAAGAGATCCGCTTCCAGTTAAAGAGCACGGTTGCGAAGGCTTTGTGCCGCGGAATCGCCCCGGATGAAATCCACCGGGTATTAGACGAGGTTTTACAGGAATTTGACGGCATCCGTGCCGCAAGATGAGTATAAACGGGGACACGAACAGATGAATCACAACTATACGCAGGCTGCGGAACAGGCAATCCGGAGCGCGGAACAATATGCAAAAGAGAAGAAAGCATCGTACCTCGGGACGGAGCACCTTTTATACGGACTGTATCAGGAAGGTTCTTCGGTCGGGGAACTGCTTCGTGCGACCTATTCGTCCGACGCGTTTGATCTGCTCCTTGAAGTGATGGCAAGCAGCGAATCGCATAAGCGGAAGCTTTCCTATACGCCCGAACTGCAGGCGGTTTTCGAGGAAGCGGAACGCATTGCGGACAGCATGCATATGGATAAGACCGGCACCGGACACCTTCTCCTTGCAATCTTACGGAGAAGAGACTGCATCGCGGGAAGATTACTCAATTCCCTGCATGTAAACCGCGGCAAACTCTATAAAGAAGTGCTTGTCGAGATGGACCTTTCGAAAGATGAAATCAAGCGCCAGGTGGCTGCCGTGAAGGCATACGCAAAGGGCAACCCTGCCGTTTCCGAATTCTGCACGGACCTGACGGGACGCGCGGAGGAAGGGCTTCTGGACCCGGTAATCGGGCGCAACGAAGAAACGGAACGCGTAATCCGTATTCTGAGCCGCCGCATGAAGAACAATCCGTGTATGGTCGGTGAGCCCGGCGTCGGTAAGACGGCGGTTGTCGAAGGCCTTGCGCAGAGAATGGTAAATGGGACGGTGCCGTCGCATTTGCGGAATAAACGCATCTATACGCTTAACATGTCGGCGATGGTTGCCGGAACCAAGTACCGCGGCGAGTTCGAGGAACGGATCCGCCGGGTCATTGACGAAGTGTCTTCGGACGGCAACATTATTCTTTTCATCGACGAACTGCATACGATTATCGGTGCCGGCGGAGCGGAAGGCTCTCTGGACGCCGCCAATATCTTAAAGCCTGCGCTGTCACGCGGAGGCTTACAGGTCATCGGCGCGACGACGATGGAAGAGTACCGGAAGCACATTGAGAAGGACGCTGCATTAGAGCGCCGTTTCCAGCCGGTTGTCATCGAAGAGCCGACCGAAGCGGAAACCGTTGAAATCTTAAAGGGACTCCGTTCCCGTTACGAAAAGCACCATCAGGTGACAATCACGGACGACGCAATCGATGCGGCCGTGTCGCTTTCGAAGCGTTTTCTGAATGACCGCTTCCTGCCGGATAAGGCGATTGACGTGACGGACGAGGCGGCGAGTTTCGTGCATCTGTCGGCAGACGAAGGAATGCACGAGATTTTAAAGCTTACGAACGAGAAGACGGAGCTTTCCGCGAAGAAGGATGAACTGTTCTCAAAAGGAGATTTCGAAGGCGCGAAGAAAATCGGAAGAAAGCAGGAGAGGATTGAAAAGAAGCTGCTTTCGCTTCAGGAAGGAAAGGAAGGGGCATTGCCTCTCGTTACCGAAGCCGAAGTGGCCAAGGTGATTTCTTCGTGGACGAAGATTCCGATAGAAAAAGTTACGGAAACCGAAGGCGAGCGGCTTATGCGCCTTGAAGAGGAACTTCATAAGCGCGTCATCGGACAGGACGAGGCGGTTTCGGTTGTGTCGAAGGCAGTCCGAAGGGGACGCGTGGGGCTTAAGGACCCGAAGCGTCCGGTCGGATCGTTTCTGTTCCTCGGACCGACCGGTGTCGGTAAGACCGAACTCTGCAAAGCGCTTTCCGAAGCGCTTTTCGGAAGCGAAGACGCATTAATCCGTGTCGATATGTCCGAATATATGGAAAAGCACAGCGTTTCGAAAATTATCGGAAGCCCTCCCGGTTACGTCGGATTTGACGAAGGCGGACAACTGTCCGACCGGGTACGAAGAAAACCGTATTCAATCGTCCTATTTGACGAAATTGAAAAAGCGCATCCGGACGTGTTCAATATTCTGTTACAGGTTCTCGATGACGGGCGGATTACCGATTCGACCGGGCGCGTCGTCGATTTCAAGAACACGGTTATCATCATGACGAGTAACGCCGGTGCGCAGTCGATTATCGAACCGAAGCGGCTCGGGTTCGGCGCAGGCGAGAACGCGGAAGCGGACTATCAGCGCATGAAATCTTCGGTCATGGAAGAAGTGAAGCGCGTGTTCCGGCCGGAATTTCTGAACCGGATTGACGATATCGTCGTATTCCGCACATTATCCGATCCGGAACTCCGTCAGATTGTGAATCTTCTTTCGGAAACGCTTGTAAAACGCTGCCGGGAGAATTATGATATTAAACTGACACTGGATGAATCCGTGCTTTCGCACATCGCTGTTCGGGGACATGACCCGAAGTTCGGCGCAAGACCGATCAAGCGGGCGATTCAGGAGGATCTTGAAGACCTTCTCGCGGAGGCTATCCTTTCCGGAAAGATCCGCCCGAAGCAGACGGTTCACATCGGTTACAGCGAAGATAAAGGATATACTTATGGCGAAAGATAAGACCGTTTTTTACTGTAAGGAATGCGGCTTTGAGTATTCCAAATGGATGGGGCAGTGTCCCGCCTGTAAGGCATGGGATTCGCTGACGGAAGCCCCGAAGGAGAAGAAAAAGCCCGCAACCGCGGACCATATGGGTTACCGGAGAAGCAAACCCGTTCCGCTTGCCGATATTTCGACGGACGAGGAGAAACGTCTCGAAACCGGCATGCAGGAACTTGACCGCGTACTCGGCGGCGGAATCGTGAGCGGTTCACTCGTACTTGCTTCCGGCGATCCGGGAATCGGCAAATCCACGCTTCTGTTGCAGATGTGCAGAAACTTAAGCGCAAAGAATCTTCCGGTACTTTACGTATCCGGCGAGGAATCGCTCCGTCAGGTGAAGCTTCGCGCCAACCGGATCGGGGCGTTCTCGGAAAGCCTTCTGTTCCTTGCGGACAATGACATCAGTAACGTAAGAGAGCATATTTCGGAGCTGCATCCGGCCGTTGTCGTAATCGATTCCATCCAGACGATGGTGCTTCCGGAACTCGATTCGATGCCCGGAAGCGTGACGCAGGTAAGGGAGATTACGTCGTTCCTGCTTCGGATGGCGAAGGAAGAGGATATTACGGTATTCGTTGTCGGGCATGTAACCAAGGAAGGCTCGGTTGCCGGTCCCAGAATGCTTGAACATATGGTGGATACGGTACTGTACTTTGAGGGAGACACCACGACGCCGTACCGGATCTTACGGGCCGTTAAGAACCGTTTCGGCTCGACCAACGAAATCGGCGTGTTCTCGATGGAGCGGAACGGGCTGATTGAGGTTGAGAATCCTTCGGAGCATATGCTGTCGGGTATGCCGGAGGACGAACCGGGTTCCGTCGTGACGGCGACGCTTGAAGGAACGAGACCGATTCTCGTCGAAGTACAGGCGCTTGTCTGCAAGACGAATTTCAATCTTCCGAGAAGGACGGCTGCGGGAACCGATTTCAACCGCGTCAACCTGCTTCTTGCAGTCCTTGAGAAGCGTCTCGGAATCGGGCTTTCGGGCTGTGATGTATACGTAAACGTTGCCGGCGGCATGCGCGTTACCGAGCCGGCTCTTGATATGGGAATCGCGCTCGCGGTGCTGTCGGGTTATGCGAACCGGCCGCTTCCGAAAGGAACGACGGCATTCGGTGAAATCGGCCTGATCGGTGAGGTGCGTTCCGTGCCGCAGGCTTTGACGCGGGTACGGGAAGCAGCGAAGCTCGGGTATCAATGCTGTATTCTTCCGAAGACCGACGCCGACAAGATTGCCGGCCAGATTCCGAAAGGACTGAAGGTCATCGGAGTGTCCAACGTGCGGGAACTGAAGCGGTTTCTGACGGAAGGGCAGTAAGTTATATGTTACGAAGGAGAAATGCCATGAGACGGAAAGGGATTCGGATTGCGGCGGTGTGGGTGCTTGCCATATG
>JAGAES010000098.1 GCA_017613055.1 Lachnospiraceae bacterium
GAAATCGAAAGCACGCAAAGCGCAAGCCGTACGTCAATCAGGAAGAAATAGACGGCGGCCGAGGTGAACAGCGTCAGCGACTCGACGATACAGCGGATTACCCATGCGATGTTGTGACGAACGGCATCCAGATCACCGGTCACGCGCGTCATCAGGTCACCGGTCCGGTAGGTGCTGTAGAATTTCATGTCCTGCCGCTGAATCTTGTCATAAAGAAAATTACGGATGCGGAACAGCGTTGCCTGCGAAACGCGTTCGTAAGCCATGCAGTCCAGATATACAACGATGACGCGGAACAGCGTCAGGCCGACCATCAGGCCGATCAGGCGGTAGAATTTGCCGGAATTGTCCGACAGGCTCAGACCGTCGCGCTCCACCTGCTGGAACAGGTCGACAATCTTTCCGGAGTAGTGCGGTACAACGAGCTGGAGCATGTTGTAGAGCGCGGTCCCGAGAAGCGCAACGATGAAGAGAGCATGATTCCCTTTCATGTTCTCCCAGAGCCACCGAAGCCGCGATTTCGGGCGGGATTTTTCTTCGTTCATGGTATTCCCTCCAAGAAGAATTCAATAACTTTTTCCTTCACACCGAAAGCGTACCAAAAAAACAAATTCGGAGCAATGGCGCTTTCTTTCATAAAGATGTCTTTCTTTCATCACAAATTAGACATATTTCTTGCATACAGTAAGGGTAAGAAAATGAGAACAATCGGTGTCTCATTTGCCGTAAGAATGAAAACAGATGCTTTCGGGAGGCGACAGCAATGAGTGAAGAATATAAAAACGGGACGGTTCCCGGAGAGGAGCAGGGCAGGCAGGAGCAGGTGAGCCAGCAGGTGCAGATGATGCAGCAGCCGGTCACGCCGGTTCAGCCGATACAGCCCATGTATGATCCCTATATCTACCGGCTGCAGCAGGAACAGACGATGATGCGGCAGCCGCCGAAGAAGCCGTCGCTTTTCAAGAAGTTTATCCTGCTTGTCTGCTCGGCGATTCTGTTCGGCGCACTCGCGGGCGGCGCATTTATCGGCGTGAAGGTTCTTGAACAGAGGTTCGGAAAGAAAGAAGAGACGCCGATTGAGGATTCCGGCGAGGGCGTTAACGAGCTTGAGTACAAGAGCCCGAAGACCGGCATCCTTCTGCAGACGTCGCAGGAGATCGGCGAGACTTCCGTTACGGCGGTCGACGTTTCGGCCGTGGCCGAGTCGGCAATGCCTTCGGTCGTCGCAATCAACAATTACAGCAAGCAGACATACTATTACTTTTATGATTACTCGAGCAGTGATGCGGTCCTGGCCAGTTCCGGTTCCGGAATCATTATCGGGCAGAATGACCGGGAAGTACTGATTGTGACCAATTACCATGTAGTGGAAGGCGCGGAGCGGCTTTCGGTACAGTTTGTAGACGGCACGACGGCCGACGCAGCCGTGAAGGGATCGGCCTCCTCCTCCGATCTTGCCGTACTTGCGGTCAAATTCGAAGACCTTTCCGACAGCACGGTGGAATCCATCCGTGTTGCGCGGTTAGGCAGTTCCGATGACGTAAAGGTCGGCGAGATTGCCATCGCCGTCGGAAACGCGCTCGGATACGGACAGTCCGTTACCGTCGGCTACATCAGCGCCAAGGAGCGCCAGATCACCATCGATAAGGTGACCTACACGCTGATTCAGACCGACGCGGCCATCAACCCCGGCAACAGCGGCGGAGCCCTTCTCAACAAGAACGGCGAAGTCATCGGCATCAATTCCGCCAAATACGAAGACTACAAGGTAGAGGGCATGGGATTTGCAATCCCGATCAGCAACATCCTGAGCCTGATCAATGACCTCAGCAACCGTGAAGAAGTGAAGGAAGAGGAGCGTGCTTATCTCGGAATCGCACGCGGCACCGACATCACGGACGACCTGTATGCGGAACGCTTCAACATCCCGAAGGGACTGTATGTGAACGAGGTGGCCAAAGGATCGGCAGCCGAGAAGGCAGGCATCCGGCAGGGCGATATCATCGTCCGTGTGGACAACTCCATTATCTACGGCATGAGCGATCTGCAGGAGTTTTTAAGTTACACGAAGGCAGGCACGGAAGTTGAAATCGCCGTATACCGCGCAAACCAGGGCGTATATGAAGAGCATGTCATAAGGGTCGTTCTCGACAAGCGCCCGGCAAGAAAGAAATCCTGACAACCATTCCCAAGAATTGAGATAGAATTTTACGAGGTCCCCGGAGGTAACACTCCGGGGTTTTTCGTGTGCGCCCTTTTCGGATTTGATTGACAGTGTTCCACACTTTATTATATAATAATCAAGATAACTATCCGGGCATGAGCGGTCCGGACGGGTTATGTGGGATATATTACGGGAGGTAAGGGAAATGAAAAAGAAAAGAAGAATGGTTGTGGCACTCTGTCTGGTGCTGGTGTTCCTTCTGACGGCCTGCGGTGATTCGTCGGAAACCGTGAAGCGCGGCAAGAAGAGAGCGACCGAGTCCACGCAGAAGAAGGACAAGGATAAGGACAAAGACAAGGATAAGGATAAGAAGACACCGACGCCGACGCCGGAGGAACATCTTCAACTGACCCTGTGGACGAACGTACCGGAAAGTGATTCTTACTATCCGGCATACAGCAGGGCGCTTCGCGATATGAAGGAGCGGTATCCGGATATCGACGTCACCGTGGTAGCCACGCAGTACGATGATTATAAGTTTAAGCTGAAATCGGCCATGCAGAGCAATACCGTCGCCGATATCTTCTATACATGGTCCGGCACGTTACTGGAAGATTTCGTCAACGATGGCAAAGTGTATTGTCTCGACGATATGTACCGGAACTATAGTGACAGGCTGCCGGAGAAAATGTGCCGTAACTCCACATTTGACGGAAAGAAATACGGCATTCCGCTCAATATGAGCGTTGTTACGCTGTATGCGAATATGGATCTGTTAAGACGCGTCGGATATGAGGAAGTACCGACGAATTCGGAAGACTTCTTTGATTTGTGTGACAGGCTCATAGACCAGGGCATCACGCCTTTCGGCTGCGGCGGAAGGGACTATGACACCTGGTGCATTATGGAATACCTGGAACCGCTTATGGTTAAGTCCGCCGGTGCGGCCACGATGGATGCCGTCATGCGGGGAAACGCATCGTGGAACAACGAAGATATCGCCTGGGCCGTGGATCTGTTCGAGGCCATGCTTTATTATGACTACTTTGACGAGGCGGACAGAGACCGCGGTAATGATGAGGTAAAAGCCGATTTTATGAACGGGAAGTACGCCTTCTACCAGAACGGATCCTGGAACTGTGCGGATTTGGCGTACAGCTCTCAGGATATTCAGGCATGTGAATTCCCAGTACTGGATCCGACTCTCTCAAAAAGAGGGCAGTTCGTCGGCGGACCGAACGACACGCTTGCCGTTTCCGCCAATTCGAAGCATCCCGAAATCGCTGCGCAGTATGCATACGAACTGGCGCAGCTGATCAGCACGTACGCATATCTGGACGGTGCAGGGATTCCTGCCTGGAAGATGGATGTGGACGATTCCGACGTCAATTATCTGACACGCCAGGTCTGTGAAATGGTTGCGGATTCGGACTATCTTGTTCTGTACGGAGACAACCTTCTGCAGCCAGAAGTTTTTGAGACTTATTACAGGGAAGTCAAAAAAGTGTTCAACGGAGAAATTGACGGCGATCAGTTTGTCGAAGATATGATGAGAGCCGCCTGGTAAAGCCTATACGAAAGTGAGGGAAGCGAGAATGAAAAGAAAACTGTTAAGCATTATCCTTGTACTCGTTTTTGTTCTGTCTGCCTGCGGAAGAACGGAGGAAACCGTTAAGCGGGGTAAGAAGAGAGATATCGACGCCGGGAATATATCCCGCGATAAGGACAAAGATAAAGACAAGGATAAGAAGACTCCGACGCCGACTCCGACCAAGGAAGAGAAGAAGACGCTCCGCCTGTGGACGACTGCCGCGGAGGGGGACGCTTATTATTTCGCCTACGAGCAGGCAATCGAAGAATTAAAACATATATTTCCGGACGTAGATGTGATCGTGGAA
>JAGAES010000099.1 GCA_017613055.1 Lachnospiraceae bacterium
GCAGCAGCTTCCTGCACTCCTCTTCGGTGATGCGGGCGTCGTATTTCAGGCAGAGATTGTTGATTTTCATCTTCTTCTCAAGCGTGATAAACGAAAGGTCGTCGTTATAATAACGGATACGGAACTTCTCCCTCTTCGAAACGCCGTCAGCCTTCTCGCGGAGCGCTTTGTCTTCGGTGTTGTCAAAGTAGATGCTCCGGATCCGGTAGCGGCCGTCTTCCATGGTATGCGGGTCTTTTTCCATGACGGCGGCAAGCCGTTTTCGCATTGCGAGATAATCACCGTACGCGATCTGATATTTCATTTCATGACGGTAATGCTTCTCCTGCATCTTTTTTCCTCCTTTCCCTCTCCCCCGGACGGGGTTTTTCCTTTCACTGGGCATATCCTATCGCACCAACCTAAAATGAGACTTAAGGAAAGCAGAAAAAATGACGAAATCCCATATCTGCCCGGGCGGATTTATGTGAACAATTACCATTGACAATTATAGTAGTAAAATGATACTATCTTGTCAGCAACAGGAAGGGAAGGTACAGCTTATGAGCGAAGAGAACAAGAATCAGGCTCCCGACAAGAAGGAAGAGCCTGCCCGCGAAGAGAGCGGGTTTAAGAAATTCCTGAACAAAAAGAACATTGTGATCTCCGGGAAGCGTTACGGAATCGATGCCCTCGGCGCGATGGCGCAGGGCCTGTTCGCATCCCTTTTAATCGGTACGATTATCGCGACGCTCGGTGAACAGTGCTTAAAGATTGTTCCCGAGGGTTGGACCGTTTTGGAGAAAATCTGTAAGTACTTCGTAACAATCGGTACTTACGCGAAGGCAGCAGCCGGACCGGCCATGGCGGTTTCCATCGCCTATGCTTTGCAGGCTCCGCCGCTTGTCCTCTTCTCCTCGATTGCGGTCGGTGTCGCAGCCAACGGCGAAGGCGGCGCAGGCGGCCCGCTCGCGGTTCTTCTGATTGTGATTATTTCGACCGAGCTCGGCAAACTCGTTTCGAAGGAAACGAAGGTCGACATTCTGGTTACGCCTTTTGTTACCGTATTCAGCGGCGGTCTGCTGGCCATCCTCTGCGCACCGCATATCGGCTGGGCGGCAAGTCAGGTCGGAACGTTTATTAACTGGGCAACCGATCAGGTTCCGTTCGTAATGGGTATTCTGATCTCCGTTGTAATCGGTATCGCGCTGACGCTTCCGATCAGCAGTGCAGCAATCTGCGCGGCCATCGGAATCACCGGTCTTGCAGGCGGCGCCGCGGTTGCGGGCTGCTGCGCGCAGATGGTCGGATTTGCCGTAATGAGCTACCGCGAGAACAAAGTCGGCGGTCTTGTTTCCCAGGGACTCGGCACAAGCATGCTTCAGATGGGCAACATCGTCAAGAATCCGCGCATCTGGATTCCGCCGATTCTTGCTTCCGCCATTACCGGACCGCTTTCCACATGCGTCTTTAAGATGACGATGAACGGCGCTCCGATCTGCGGCGGTATGGGTACCTGCGGACTTGTCGGACAGATCGGCGTCATCACCGGATGGACCGCAAGCGGCGTCAACCCGGGCGTGATGGAATGGACCGGACTCGTGCTTCTCTGCTTCGTCCTTCCCGCAATTCTTTCCGTAATCTTCTGCAACATACTTCGGAAGATCGGCTGGATCAAGGAGAACGATCTGAAGCTTCCCGAGAACTAAGCAATTCGATATTTCAGTCAAAGAAAAGGGGCTGCCTCACGGCAACCCCTTTAAATATTCATCAATTCCTTTCGCCGCTGCTTTACCGGCCCCCATCGCGAGAATGACGGTCGCGGCACCGGTAACGGCGTCTCCGCCGGCGAACACGCCGGTTCTTGTCGTCATGCACGACGCTTCATCGATAATCAGTCCGCCGCGGCGGTTGACCTCCATGCCTTTGGTCGTGCTTGTAAGAAGCGGGTTCGGACTCGTTCCGAGCGCCATGATAACCATGTCCGCGTCAATCACGAACTGGGAACCCGGGATTTCCACGGGACTGCGCCGTCCGGAAGCGTCGGGTTCACCGAGCTCCATGCGGATGCAGCGTACGCCGCTGACCCAGCCCTTCTCATCTACGAGAATCTCTTCCGGATTGCACAAGAGATCAAAGAGGATGCCCTCTTCCTTCGCGTGGTGCACTTCTTCGGCACGTGCCGGAAGTTCGGCCTCACTTCTTCGGTACACGATATGCGTTTCGGCACCGATCCGGAGTGCTGTTCTTGCCGCATCCATCGCAACGTTTCCGCCGCCGACCACGACAACCTTCTTCGCGCGCATCACGGGCGTATCGGAATCTTCGAGATAAGCCTTCATCAGATTGCTTCTCGTCAGGTATTCGTTCGCCGAGAACACGCCGCTTGCCTGTTCTCCGGGAATTCCCATGAATTTCGGAAGTCCCGCGCCGGAGCCGACGAAGACGGCCTCAAAACCTTCCTCTTCGAACAGCTGGTCAATTGTTACCGACTTGCCGACGATTACATTTGTCTCAATGGTCACGCCGAGTTTCTTTACATTCTCAATCTCGGGGATCACGACATCGTCCTTCGGGAGACGGAATTCGGGGATTCCGTACACGAGAACGCCGCCCGGTTTATGGAGCGCTTCGAAGATGGTTACGCTGTATCCGAGCTTTGCAAGGTCGCCTGCGCAGGTCAGTCCGGCAGGGCCGGAACCGATCACTGCAACCTTATGGTTATTTGGTTCTACAGTTGTAGTCGGAGCCCATCCTTCCGCTCTCGCGGTATCGCCTACGAAGCGTTCGAGCTTGCCGATTGAAACCGCTTCTCCTTTAATGCCTCTTATGCAGCGGCCTTCGCACTGCTTCTCCTGCGGACATACGCGGCCGCACACGGACGGCAGCGCGCTCGCTTCGCTGATGACTTCGTATGCGCCTTTGATATCGCCGGTTTTCACATGAGCGATGAAATCGGGAATGCGGATGCTGACCGGACAGCCTTCCATGCAGAGCGGCTTCTTGCAGCCGATGCAGCGCTGCGCCTCTTCGATTGCTTCCGCTTCGTTATAGCCGAGGCACACTTCTGAAAAATTCGTTGCGCGGACCTTCGGGTCCTGCTCGCGCACAGGTACTTTCTTCATCGGATCACCCATTACGCTTCTCCTCCGCATAATCCGCAACCGCCGTGATGCGTGTTGCCTTCCTTCTCTCTGAGATAAGCGCGTCCTTCCGCGGTCTTGTACTGTGCGGAGCGCTTCATGGCTTCGTCGAAATCCACGAGATGTCCGTCAAATTCCGGTCCGTCCACGCAGGCGAACTTCACTTCGCCGCCGACGGAAAGCCGGCATCCGCCGCACATTCCGGTGCCGTCAACCATGATCGGGTTCATTGATACAACAGTCTTGATGCCGTACTTTTTGGTAGTCAGACTGACAAACTTCATCATGATCATCGGTCCGATGGCGACGCAGATATCGTAATGCTTTCCTTCCGAAATCAGGTCTTCAAGACACTTGGTAACCATTCCGGAGCGTCCGTAGGAGCCGTCATCGGTCGTTACATGCACTTCTTCGGCTACGGCACGCATTTCTTCTTCCAGGATGACGAAATCCCTGTTCTTGGCGCCCAGAATCACTTCTGAGGGCACTCCGTGCTCCTTAAGCCACTTCACCTGCGGATAAACCGGTGCCGAACCGACGCCGCCCGCGATGAAGAGAATGCTCTTCTGCTTCAGTTCTTCAATCGGCGTCTCGCAGAATTCGGAAGGTTTGCCGAGCGGTCCGACGAAATCCGCGATGCAATCGCCCGCATTCAGACGGGACAGGCGGAGGCTTGCTGCTCCGACTACCTGGAACACGATTGTAATCGTTCCCGTCTCACGGTCATAATCGCAGATGGTAAGCGGAATGCGCTCGCCTTCTTCATCCGCGCGCAATATGATAAACTGCCCCGGGAGGCAGTTCTTTGCTACCCGGGGAGCACTTACGACCATCGTAAAGATACCGGCCGCAGGTTCTGTTTTACTGAGAATCTGATACATTTATAATCCCTCTTTAGCTGAATGTGTCATTGCCGTCGTCCGGCTTTGCCGCATCATCCGCCTGTGCGGTGTCCGGCGTTTCTTCGTTTACAACCTTCCCGCCGAGTTCAATGCGCTCAAGTTCCTGGTCGTCGATAACCAGAGAAATGCCGTTGTTCCAGAGAGGGGTGTTGTTGTTGACCTCTTCGCGCTCTTTCTCAAACGCCTTGTCCCTGCGTCCGCTGATAACCGCGAGAATCAGAAAAACAATTGCGATTCCGAGGAAAACTGCGCTTAATATCATGTTGGTAATCGACAGCTTGGTCGTCTTTAATTCGATGTAATAAAGAAGGAATCTGTCCTCGTAACTCGAGAGACCCCAGTCCTTGATGGACTGTTTCAGGTGCTTTGCAACCTCGCCGTCCACTTTCTTAATGCGTCCCTGATAGGTGATGGACTTCGTCTTGCTTTCCGCCTTGCCGTCCGTATAGTTCCAGTAACTGTTGTACACGGCTTCATAATCGCTGAACAGCTTCGAGTTGACCTTCACGCCGATCAGATCATAATCGAAGGAATCATCGGAAGGAACCAGATACCAGCGGTTTACTTCCTTGCCGTCGTTTGTTTCGGAGCAGTAGCAGGCCCATACGGTATCCGTTTCGCCTTTTACCATCATGCCTTCCTTATAATCGCTCTGCTTTATGTCTTTCAGATCCGGAGCGGTCTTAAGGGCCAAATAATCTTTCGTCGAAGGAATTCCCAGTATCACTGCAAGCACCAGGAAGAATAATACGCCGATCAGTTTCTGAGCGTTTTTCATATGATTTCTCCAATTCCGCGCCGCGGCGCGCTATTCTCTTTCCGGTCCTTTCTTACGAAAGGACGTCTATGAAAATCATTATATCTGCAGGAAGAGATTTGTGCAAGGGAAAAAGAAAATCCGTTGCATTTTCCGCTTCTCTTTGCTATAATATGTCCCACAAATGCGTGATTTACGCGGAAAGAGGTGCACTATGAAGAAGCTCATCGGATTTCTCTGCGGCGCTGTTGCCGTACTCGCCGGCGCTTACGCCGTGATTCGCCTGATTAACCGGAAACGTTTTCAGGAACAGACTTTTTCGGAGGAAGACCCCGATGAAGATATCTTCGAGGATGACCCCGAGATTACCGGCGAGAATCCCGTTTATGTTTCCGACCGTTCCGGCGACGGCAACGTCGACACGTTCATGATGGACACGACCGGCGACGGCAAGATTGACACGGTCCTGCTTGATACGACCGGCGACGGCGAGGTTGACACGGTTCTGACCGACACAACCGGCGACGGCGAACTGGACACCATCTACACGGATTTCAATTAAAGAATTTCGAGGGCTGCCGCTTCTGCGGCGGCCTTTTTTGTTCCGCACGGCGAAAAGGCAACCCGGATGGCAAAAAACAACCATATGGGTTGCCTTTTAATCTGGCGAAAGGGCAAAAAGGCAACC
>JAGAES010000100.1 GCA_017613055.1 Lachnospiraceae bacterium
CATCATCGGCACGAAGGATTACGCGGCAGAGCAGAAGAACATCAAGGAAATCGGAACGAACAACGTTTACTACCTGCCCTACCTGATGGGTGAGCGTACGCCTCATAACAACCCCGACGCAAGAGGCTGCTTCATCGGCCTGTCGATGGATACGAAGCGTGAGGATATGACGCTTGCGGTTATGGAAGGCGTTACCTACGCACTCCGCGACGCGCTTGAGATTGCCCGCGGCTTCGGCGTGAAGATCGAGCGTATCCGTGCCATCGGCGGCGGTGCGAAGAGCCCGCTCTGGTGCAAGGTGCTTGCCAACATCATGAACGTGAAGGTTGACAAAATCAACTGCGAAGAGGGTCCCGGCTACGGCGCGGCGATTCTGGCAGCAGTCGGATGCGGCGAATACGCTTCCGTTGAGGAAGCGGCCGGCAAGCTGATTCGTGTCGTTGACACGATTGAGCAGGATCCGGCAATCGTGGCGGAATACGAGAAGCGGTATCAGATTTTCCGCGGCCTGTACCCGGCGCTTGTACCGTCCTTCAAGGCAATGGCGGAACTGAATAAATAAGTATTTAACGGCGAACCCCGAGGAGTAACCCGAAGGGTTCGCCTTATGGCGTATTATGGACTGAAAGAAAGGAGCGCAGAATGGACGCCTATACCGGTTTTGCGGAGATTTATGACCGCTGTATGGACAACATTCCGTACGACGAATGGGCGGACCGGACCAGGCGCCTTCTTCGGTCTTACGGGATTGAAAACGGGATAGTATGCGAGCTCGGCTGCGGGACCGGCGAGATGACCGGACGGCTGTCCGCGATGGGTTACGATATGATCGGCATCGATAACTCCGAGGACATGCTCATGATAGCGCGTGAGAAACTCTACGAGCGCCCCGAAGGGAGCGGGCCGGATATTCTGTATCTTCTTCAGGATATGCGCGAATTCGAGCTTTACGGAACCGTTTCCGCATGCATAAGCGTCTGTGACAGCATGAATTATCTTCTGACGAAGGAAGACCTGCTCCGTGTGTTCAAACTCGTGAACAACTATCTCGACAGGGGCGGCATCTTTCTGTTCGACATGAAGACCGAGGCGTGCTTTGCGGCGCTCGGCGACGAAACAAGAGTCGAGCAGTACCGCGACGCAACGATTATCTGGGAGAATTCGTACCGGAAGCGTAAGAAACAGAACTGCTACAGGCTTACGATGTTTTTGAAGGACAGGGGAAATCTCTTCGAAAAGGAAGAGGAGATTCACGTGCAGCAGGCCTATTCCGTCGATACCGTTAAGGAACTCCTTACGGAAGCGGGAATGGAATTTCTCGATGCGATAGACGCGGACACCTGGCTTCCGGCGGACGCGCAGTCCGAACGGATTCTCTTCGCCGCAAGGGAAGGTTTTCAGCCCGGCAAATGCTACACGGAGTAAAGGATGAACCATGAGTGACACATTAGTGAGGGCGTATGCGGCGGACGGGTTTGTACGTGCATTCGCCGTTTCCGCAAGAGATATCGTCGCTAAAGCGAAGGAGGCGCACGGCACGAGCCCCGTCTGTACGGCGGCGCTCGGAAGGCTTCTTTCCGCGGGTGCGATGATGGGCTCGATGATGAAGGCAAAGGACGACGTGCTGACGCTTATAATCCGGTGCGACGGCCCGATCGGCGGCCTTTTGGTGACGGCCGATTCCTCGGGCAATGTGAAGGGCTACGTCAACGAACCGCTCGTGATGCTTCCCGCGAAGGAAAACCATCATTTCGATGTCGGCGGGGCGCTCGGAAAAGGAATTCTTTCCGTGATCCGCGACCTCGGCTTAAAGGAGCCGTATGTCGGCGAGGTAGAGCTTCAGACCGGTGAAATCGCCGAGGATTTAACCTATTATTTCGCTTCTTCCGAGCAGACGCCTTCGGTTGTCGGTCTCGGCGTTTTGATGAATAAGGACAATACCGTTTCGCAGGCGGGCGGATTCATTCTCCAGCTGATGCCGGACTGTCCGGAGGACGTTATTGAAACGCTTGAGCGAAACATCAAAGGAATTCCGAGCGTGACCGAGATGCTCGCAGGCGGGATGAGCCCGACGGACATTTTAGAGAGAACGCTTTCGGGACTCAATCCGGAGATTACGGACACGCTTTCGCCTGCGTATGTATGCAACTGCTCAAGGGAGCGGTACGAAAAGGGGCTTATGAGCCTCGGAAAGAAGGACCTCGATTCGTTAATTCAGGGCGAAGAGGATATTGAAGTGGTATGCCGGTTCTGCGGAAAGAAATACACCTTTTCCGCGGACGATTTGCGTAATATGAGAGACGGAGGACAGTAACATGGCAGTGGAAGTCAACAAATTAACGAAAAATGCCTGGCTCAAGTACGACAGCCGGACATTGAAGGAAGTTATGGCATTTGCCGAAGAATACAGGCAGTTTCTTTCCGCGAACAAAACGGAGCGCGCCTGCACCGATACGGTGATCAAAAAGGCGAAAGCGCTCGGTTTTAAAGATCTTGCCGGCGTTAAGAAACTGAAGAAGGGCGATAAGGTTTACGCTTCCCTGATGGGGAAGACGGTTGCACTGTTTCTGATCGGAAGCGAGCCGCTTGAGCGTGGCATGAAGATTCTCGGCGCGCATATCGATTCGCCGAGGCTTGATCTGAAGCAGATTCCGCTTTACGAGGATATCTACTCGGATGCGGCGCTTCTCGATACGCATTATTACGGCGGAATCAAAAAATACCAGTGGGTGACGATTCCGCTTGCAATTCACGGCGTTGTGTGCCGAACGGACGGCAAGGTAATCAAGGTCAACATCGGCGACGAGCCGGGCGACCCGGTATTCGGCGTAAGCGACCTCCTGCCGCATCTCGGCGCAACACAGCTTCAAAAGAAGGGCAGCGATGTGGTGGAAGGCGAGAACCTTGATGTCACATTTGCCACCATTCCGTTAAAGGGTGAGAAGAAAGAGGCCGTTAAGAAGACCGCGCTTAAGATTCTCGAGAAGAAATACGGAATCACCGAAGCCGACTTTATGTCCGCAGAGCTTGAGATTGTTCCGGCCGGCGAGGCGAGAGACATGGGCATTGATTCGTCGATGATCATGGGTTACGGTCACGACGACCGCGTGTGCGCTTATCCTTCGGCGGAAGCGCTGTTCAGGCTTACGGAAACCGACCGCACGGCCGTCTGCCTGCTTGTCGACAAGGAAGAAATCGGAAGCGTCGGCGCGACCGGCATGCATTCCCGCTTCTTTGAGAATACGGTTGCGGAGCTGATGGACCGGCTCGGCGATTACAGCGAGCTGAAGCTTCGCAGAGCACTCCAGAATTCGGTGATGCTTTCCTCTGACGTGAGCGCGGCTTACGATACTTTGTATTCCTCAGTGAGCGAGCGGAAGAACGCCGCGTATTTCGGCTACGGCCTTGTATTCAACAAGTATACCGGATCCCGCGGCAAGAGCGGCTCGAACGATGCTGCACCCGAATTCTTTGCGAAAATCCGCAAGGTATTCGATGACGCCGGCGTTACCTACCAGACCGCCGAACTCGGCAAGGTGGATCAGGGCGGCGGCGGGACGATTGCCTACATCATGGGTAACTACGGCATGAACGTCATCGACAGCGGCGTTGCCGTACAGAACATGCACGCGCCGTGGGAGGTCATCAGCAAGGCCGACCTTTACGAGGCACTGCAGGGCTATCTCGCATTCTACCGCGGCATGTAAGGAGTGGTTATGGTTACGATTAAGGTCCGCTACATCAGTAAGGAAATCGAAAAGCTCCGCTATATCGACGGCAAATCGGACTGGGTCGACCTTCGAAGCGCCGAGGACGTCGTTCTGAAGGCCGGAGAGAGCAGGCTGATCCGCCTCGGAATCGCGGTTGAGCTTCCGGACGGCTATGAGGCGCACATCGTGCCGCGCTCGAGCACGTTCCGCAATTTCGGCATTATTCAGACGAACCATATGGGCGTTGTGGACCACAGCTATTGCGGCGATAACGACGAGTGGATGTATCCGGTGCTCGCGATGCGGGATACGCACATCGCAATCAACGACCGGACCTGCCAGTTCCGGATTATTAAGAACCAGCCGGCGCTCTGTTTTGAGGAAACCGAGCATCTGACCGGCAAAGAACGCGGCGGCTTCGGGTCGACCGGCGTTCGCTAGAACAGACTGTTTTTGGAAAAGAGGTATATATCATGATTAAAGTTGACATTTTCTCCGGATTTCTCGGCGCGGGCAAGACGACGCTCATCAAGAAGCTGCTTGCCGACGGTTATCAGGGAGA
>JAGAES010000015.1 GCA_017613055.1 Lachnospiraceae bacterium
GAGGAATACTGTTATTCAACGGAGGACTTTTACCGTGTTGCCCGTTATGTGTCGTAAAAAGAAAATCTTGCTTCTGTGTCTGCTTGCAGCGGCGCTTCTGTGCGTTGCCTGTAAGGGGCCGTTCTCTGGAGATAAGCCGGCGGATATTACCGCACAGCCGAGCGGAGTTTCGGAGCCTACCGGAACCCCCGTAGAGTCCGCGACGCCTACGCCGACGGAAGTTCCTGCGACGCCCACCCCGACGCCTACGATGACGCCGACAGCGACGCCCACCCCGACGCCGATTCCGGAAGAGCAGTTCGTGGAACTCGGAAACCGGAAGACCGGTAATACGATTAAGGTCGGAACGTATCAGTATAATGTCGACATGAGCGGCATCCGGATTGAGGATATCGAGGACTTCAAGTCGCAGCTTCGCCAGCTGCCGAACCTTCTGTACCTCGAGATGATCAGCTGCGGTCTGAACAATAAGCAGATGGAAGAATTGATAAATGAGTTTCCGTCGATTCGTTTCGTCTGGAGAATCTATATGCATGAAACCCGCAAGGTGAAGATCGAAAAGCCTGACGATGACGGCGCCGGCAATGGCGGCGAAGGAAACGGTGACGGTAGCGGAAGCGGAGAAAGTGCCGGAGACGGCAACAGCGGAGCCGGCGGAAGCGCAGAAGGAGCCGGTAACGGCGGCGGAAGCGTGGAAAGCGTCGGTGACGGCGGCGGAAGTGCAGAAGGCATCAGTGACGGCAGCAGCGGCGGGGAAGAAGACGACGGTGAGTATGAGACCAAAGAGCTTAAGCTCTTCTGCCGGACGGACGCGCTCACATTTTCCACCTTTAAATCGGACCTGACCCTTCCTGAACTTCGGGACGGGCAGGCGAGCCAGTTGAAGTACTGCCAGGATCTGGTTCTGCTGGATCTCGGACATAACGGCATCGGAGACTGGAGTTTCACGGAGGGAATGGATTTACATATCCTGATTGTGGTGGACAATTTTGACCACATCCATGGAACGATGCTTGACGACATCAGTTTCGTGGCCAACTTCAAGAATCTGATGTACTTTGAGACATTCCCGGACAGCGTCTCCGATTATTCGGCGCTTGAAAACTGTAAGGAAATCGTTGACCTGAACATCGGCTGGACGCCGGTTAAGGAAATCACGCATCTGAAGAATTTCCCGAAGCTTGAGAGAATGGTTGTGACCAACACGAAAATCTCGAAAGAGGATTACGAGGAACTTTGCAGAATCTATCCGAACGCGAGAATCGTTAATACCGGAAGCGAGCCTGTAACGAACGGATGGAGAACCCACCCGCGTTACAAGGCGATGATTCAGATGATCCGGAACAATTACTGGGACGATTTGTTCCGCACCGAAGCGGAGCTTGAAGAAGTTAAGAGCAGAAATCTTCTGGTTGTCAACGACTGCCGCTATTACGGAACGCCGTACATTCAGGAGATGAAGACCGAGACTCCCGTACAGGGCGAGGAGTTCACGTCCTATAAGATGACCGACAAATACGGCAACTCCTACACCTTCGAGAAGACGATTGAGTCGAGCGTCGGTGCAGGCAATATTCCGACCGAAAACAGAACTTCGAACTTCGGCGCTGTCGGAAATGCGTATTCGAAGGACACCGGAAACGGCAAGATTCTCGTTTTGATGGAGGATGGCAAATACCATTGGTTCTACCGCAACGAAGTCCTGGCCCGCACGCTGATTGAAAAGCTTGACGAAAACGGATACGTGAAGGAAGAATATTCCCGTGAGAACGTGGAGCGCCGTGTCGCTATGGAGAACGGCGAGCTTCCGAAAGAAACCGAATAAAAAATGAAACGCTGAAAGCAGCCTGAATGGTTGCTTTCAGCGTTTTTTTGTTCACGGTGTTTGGTTGGTCTTGCGGTGTTTCGATGCCGGAGGAACGTCATTGAAGTGAGGCTCCGCCACAGACATCCCGGGCGGACTCAGTCGACGCCGCGGATAGTGACGTTTTCGATGTACGGGAGGAGAATCTCACGGAAGTGCTCAATTGTTTCCTTTTCGGGTGTGTGGTAGACGCCCGGCATCAGAATCTCCTCGGAATCGCGGTAGGCCTGCAGGAAATAAGCCCGGCAGCCTTTAATCCACTCGCCGATTTCTCGGATGGAGGTTTCGTCGTGAAGCTCCGCGCAAAGCGTGGTGCGGAATTCGTACGGCAGACCGCTCCCCATGATCAGTTCGACGCTCTTCTCGACGTTCGCGGTCGAAAAGCCGGGGATGCCGATTGTTTCGCCGTAGCGCGCCTTGGAGTTCTTGATATCCATTGCGATATAGTCAACCAGTCCCTCCGAAATCAGTTCGGAAAGGACAGCGGGGTTCTGCCCGTTGCTGTCAAGCTTTACGGCATAGCCCATGTCCTTGATTCTTTGAATGAATGCCTTCAGATCGGCCTGCACGGTCGGCTCGCCGCCGGTAATCGCAACGCCCTCAAGCCTTCCCTTGCGGCCTTCGAGAAACTCGAAGAACTCCTCCTCGGGAATGACAGGCGCTTCCTCCGGGTGCATCACCAGTCCGCCGTTTTGGCAGAATGGGCACCGAAAGTTACAGCCGCCCGTAAAAACGGTGCACGCAAGGTGTTCCGGAAAATCAAGCAGCGTCAGTTTTTGCAATCCGTGTATCTGCATATTCAGTAAGCCGGAATCATGCTTCCGGACGGTCCTCTTTTCTTTCTTTCTCGCGTTCGCGCATCTGTCGGAAGAACTCCTGCAGAATCTCGCTGCAGGGCTCCTTCAGGACGCCTCTTGTAATCTCAACCTGATGGTTGAATTCCTTCATCTGCAACAGGTTCAGAATCGAACCGGCGCAGCCTGCCTTCGGGTTATCGGTCCCGATGACGACACGGTCGAGTCTTGACTGCACAATGGCACCCGCGCACATCTGGCAGGGCTCTAACGTCACATACATGGTGCAGCCCTCAAGCCGCCAGTCACCGATATGGCGGCAGGCCTGACGGATGGCGGTCAGCTCGGCATGTGCAAGCGTCGTATGTTTGCTCTTTCGAAGATTAAAGCCCCTGCCGATGATGCGCCCCTCATAGAGGATCACACAACCGATAGGAACTTCTCCGAGTGCCATGGCCCGCTTTGCCTGATGAAGGGCCTTTTTCATATAAAAAACATCGTCACGAACTATTTCTGACAAGGCGTTTCTCCTTTGTCAATATCCATTTTTATTCAGTATATCATCAATTGTGTAAAATGTATACTTTTATTGCAAA
>JAGAES010000101.1 GCA_017613055.1 Lachnospiraceae bacterium
ATTGCGAGTTTTACGGATTTTCTGGACGGCCACATCGCGCGGAAATACAATATGGTGACGACGTTCGGAAAATTCATGGATCCGCTCGCGGACAAGATTCTAGTGTGCACGGCGCTGATCCTTCTGATTGAGTTCAACAAGATTCCTGCGGTCATCGTCGCAATCATTATGGCGCGTGACTTTATCATCAGCGGTTTTCGTCTGATTGCTTCGGACAAGGGCGTTGTCATTGCCGCAGGCTGGCTCGGCAAAGTCAAGACGGTCGTACAGATGGTCATGTGCATGCTGCTTCTTTTCACGGCCAACGAGGACTATGACGGAATCATCTTCATGATTGCCGACGCGTTCGGATGGGTTGCCATGTGGCTTGCTTTGATTCTGACCGTCGCAAGCCTTGTTGTCTACATCTGGCAGAACCGCTGGATTCTCACCGATAAGCATGAGTAAAGCAGTAATCATCGGAGGGGGCGCAGCCGGCATGATGGCTGCCTGCTCGGCGGCACAGTCCGGACACAGCGTCCTTCTTCTTGAGAAAAATGAGAAGCTCGGAAAGAAAATCTACATCACCGGAAAGGGTCGGTGTAACTTTACAAACGCCTGCAGCCGGGAGGAATTCTTTCAAAACATCGTAAGCAATCCGCGCTTTTTCTACAGCGCGTTCTCCGCGTTTTCGAACGAGGATGCGGTCACATTTTTCGAAACGAACGGGATGCCCGTCAAGGTTGAGCGCGGAAACCGCGCGTTCCCGGTTTCGGATCATGCGTCCGACGTCACGAAGGCGCTTTCGGACGCGATGAAGCGGCTCGGCGTGAGCGTAAGACTCCGCGCCGAGGTGAGCGGGATTCTCACGGAGCCGTATGAAGATGCCGGTTCGAAGAACGCTTACAAGGCGAAGGTGACCGGCGTTACGATGAAGCACGGCGAGACGATTCCCTGCGACGTGCTGATTGTCGCAACGGGCGGGCTTTCGTATCCGTCGACGGGTTCGACCGGAGACGGCTACCGCTTCGCGAAGGAAGCCGGCCATACGGTGACGAGACTGACGCCTTCGCTTGTTTCGTTGAATGCGCAGGAAAGCTTCTGCGCAGAGCTTGCCGGACTTTCGCTTCGGAACATCGGTGTCCGTTTCATAAAGAACGGAAAGGCGCTTTACGAGGATTTCGGCGAGCTTTTATTCACGCATAAAGGCGTCAGCGGTCCGGTCGTTCTTTCGGCAACCGGAGCCTGCGGGGACAGCCTTACGGGAAGCACGCTTTTCATTGACTTAAAGCCGGCGCTTTCCGATGAAAAGCTCGATGAACGGCTGATCCGCGAACTTCGTTACGCAGGTACCAAACAGATGAATACAATCGCCGGGACGCTTGTCCCCGCGTCGTTTGTAACGCCGCTTCTTACGGCTGCGGGAATCCGTCCGGAGACGAAGGCGGGCGACGTCACGAGGGAGATGCGGCAGGCGCTTCTAGGGGCGCTTAAAGGCTTTCCGCTCAGCATAACCGGAACCGGCGGCTACAACGAAGCCGTCGTCACGAAGGGCGGCGTTAACGTAAAGGAAATCAATCCGTCCACGATGGAATCGCGGATTGTCAAAGGGCTCCGTTTCGCGGGCGAGGTACTCGACCTTGACGCGATGACCGGCGGATTCAATCTGCAGATTGCGTGGAGCACCGGATATCTCGCAGGTGCCGTTTCGGACGAAGACAATGAGGGAGAAGGCATGAAAGGAACCAGAAAGAAAACCAAAAAGGAGACCGGAATACCCATGACAATCAATATTGCCATTGACGGACCGGCGGGAGCCGGCAAGAGCACGATTGCGAAGGCGGTTGCCAAGCGGATGGGATACATCTATGTGGATACCGGCGCAATGTACCGGACCATCGCTTTATACCTGCTTCGGAAGGGAATCTCCGCGGACGATTCGGAAGCGATTTCGAAGGCCGGCAGGGAAGCGGACGTGACGATCGATTACAAGGACGGCGTGCAGCAGGTGCTTTTATTCGGGGAAAATGTGAGCGGCCTGATCCGCACCGAAGAGGTCGGCAACATGGCAAGCGCATCGTCCGTGAATAAGGACATCCGCGACAAGATGGCCGACCTGCAGCGGAAGCTTGCCGAGACGAAGAACGTCGTTATGGACGGCCGCGACATCGGTACGAACGTGCTGCCGAACGCGCAGGTGAAGGTGTACCTGACCGCTTCGATTGAGGAGCGTGCGAGACGCCGCGTCAAGGAGTATGCCGAGAAGGGCATCGAAGCCGATTACGAGCAGGTCGCCAAGGATATCGCGGAGCGCGATTACCGCGACATGCACCGCGAGCATGCGCCGCTGTGCCGCGCCGAAGACGCAGTACTTTTAGACACTTCGGACATGACGATACAAGAGGTCGAGGATGCGATGATCCGCATTATCGAAGAGAAACTCGGAAAGGGAGTATAACCGGTGAAAACCCGTCTTGCCAAAACCGCAGGCTTCTGTTTCGGCGTCGAGCGGGCCGTGAAAACGGTTCTCGACCTGACGGAAGGAGACTGCCTTCCGGTCTATACATACGGCCCGATCATCCATAACGAATCGGTCGTTGCGGACCTTAACGGACGGGGCGTAAGAATTCTTCATGACGAGGCGGAGATTGACGGTGTTACGGAAGGAACAATCGTAATCCGGTCGCACGGTGTATCGAGAGCCGTTCACGAGCATATGAAACGGCGCGAGGCGGAAACCGGGGGAAAGGTAAGGGTTTCCGACGCCACCTGTCCGTTTGTTAAGAAAATTCATCAAATCGCCGAGCGCGAGAGCCTTGCGGGGAAGCAGATCATCATCTGCGGAGACGCGTCTCATCCCGAAGTGCAGGGGATTATGGGATGGTGCGTATGCCCAGCGATTGCGATTGCTTCCGTCGAAGAAGCAGAGCAGGTTGCGGGGAGACTTCCGAAAGAAATCTGCATCGTTTCGCAGACGACCTTTAACTTCAATAAATTCAAATCAATTATTGCATTTTTCGAAAATTTAGGGTATGATAGGAACGATAGTGTGGTAAATACTATCTGCAATGCCACGGAGGAGAGACAGACCGAGGCGCGCCGTCTGGCAGGCGAGTGTGATGCCATGGTGGTAATCGGAAGCGAAAGCAGTTCCAACACGCGGAAACTTTACGAAATCTGCCGGCAGGAATGCCCGTCCACCTACTACGTGCAATCGGCCCGTGATCCGGTTTTCACTGCGTTTCCATTTTATCGCTTAGTAGGTATTACAGCAGGTGCATCTACCCCAAGAAATATCATTGAGGAGGTTCAAAATCGAATGGCCGAAGAAAATTTTGAACAGATGTTAGAAGAAAGTTTTAAGACAATACATAACGGAGAGGTAGTGGAAGGCACAGTGATCCGCGTTAAGGAAGACGAAATCGCCCTTAGCATCGGATACAAAGCGGATGGCATTCTGTCGAAGAGCGAATATTCCAGTCAGCCGATCGCAGATCTCCGCGAGGTTGTCAAGGAAGGCGACAAGATCGCCGTTAAGATTCTGAAGGTGAATGACGGTGAGGGACAGGTTCTTCTGAGCCGCAAGAGACTCGCTGCGGACCGTACCAGCCAGATTCTTCAGGATGCGTTTGAGAATAAAACCGTAGTTACCGCGAAGGTTTCCGAGGTTGTAAAGGGCGGTATCACCGCGCTCGTTGACGAGTGCCGCGTGTTCATTCCCGCCAGCCTTGTTTCGGATACCTTTGAGAAGGATCTTACGAAGTACCAGGGCCAGGAGATTTCCTTCCTGATTACCGACTACGATCCGAAGAAGCGTTCCATCATCGGTAACCGCCGCGTGCTCCTTACCGAGCAGAAGAAAGCCGCCATGGAGGAGGCGCTGTCGCGCATCCAGCCCGGTGACGTAATCGAGGGCGTTGTTAAAAACGTTACCGATTTCGGTGCTTTCGTTGATATCGGCGGAATCGACGGCCTGCTTCATATCTCCGAGATGTCCTGGGGACGTATCGGAAACCCGAAGAAGCATTACAAGGCCGGCGACACGGTTCGCGTATTTGTTAAGGACATTAAGAACGATAAGATTGCACTCAGCGCGAAGTTCGCCGATGAGAATCCCTGGGCGAATGCGGAAGAGCGTTTTGCTCCCGGCACGATTGTAACCGGTAAGGTTGCCCGCATGACGGATTTCGGCGCATTTGTTGAAATCTATCCGGGCGTGGATGCGCTCCTGCATGTTTCGCAGATCTCCCGTAAGCGCGTGGAGAAGCCGAGCGATGTTCTGAAGATCGGTCAGGAAATCGAGGCGACGATTCTGGATGTCCGCCCGGATGACCAGAAGATCAGCATCAGCATGAGAACGCTTGAGGAGCCCGAAGAGGAAGTTGTCGTAACGGAAGAGGCTCCTGCCGAGGAAGCTCCCGCAGAGGAAGCAGCTCCGGTTGAGGAAGCTCCCGCAGCGGAAGAAACGGTAACGACCGCTCCCGCAGACGCTGAATAATTCGGATGATACACATGGGAACTGGCGGCACAATGGGATTTTCCCATTGTGCCCTATTCTTTTTCTAAGAACGGTGCATGGAGGCTTTTATGGGAGATTTGGTGCGTGTGGCACTGGACGCGATGGGCGGCGACAACGCCCCCGGCGAGATTGTAAAAGGCGCGCTGTGGGCGCTCCGCGACAATGAAAAACTGTTCGTGTACCTGGTCGGACGCGAAGAAGCCATTCGGAAGGAACTCGAAGGACAGGAATACCCGGAGGACCGTCTTTCGGTGGTCAACGCCACCGAGGAAATCGGTTTCAACGAGGCTCCTGTTTACGCGGTCCGTACGAAGCGCGATTCATCCCTTGTCGTAGCGATGAACCTCGTCCATAAGGGCGAAGCCGACGCGTTCGTTTCGGCGGGAAGCACCGGTGCGATTCTTGTCGGAAGCGTCATCTATATCAAACGGATCCGCGGTGTTGAGAGAACCCCGCTTGCTCCGTTGATTCCGACCGAGAAAGGCGTGTCGCTTCTGATTGACTGCGGCGCCAATGTGGACGCGAAGCCGTCCCAGCTCGTGCAGTTTGCGAAGATGGGTTCCATTTACATGGAACATGTGGTCGGCATCAAGAATCCGACGGTCGGACTCGTAAACATCGGCGTTGAAGAAGAGAAGGGCAACCAGCTCGTAAAGGATACGTATCCTCTCCTTAAGGAACGGAAGGATATCAACTTCATCGGAAGCGTGGAAGCAAGGGATATCCCGAGCGGCGCGGCCGATGTCATCGTCTGCGAGGCATTTGTCGGCAATGTCATCTTAAAGCTTACCGAGGGCCTTGCGAAGACGCTCATGAAGAAAATCAAAGAGGGCATGATGAGTTCCGTCCGCGGCAAGATCGGCGGCGCACTCGCGAAGCCCGCGCTGAAGAAGACGTTGAGCGCGTTTGACACCTCCGAACACGGCGGCGCGCCGATGCTCGGACTGAACGGGCTTGTCGTGAAGACGCACGGCAGTTCGAAGGCCGTTGAAATTCGGAATTCGCTGCTTCAGTGCATCACATTTGTCGATCAGCATATCGAGGATAAGATCCGCGCGGAGTTGGGAACGGAAGGCGGAAGAGAAAGCGCGGAAGACTGATACGGGGAAGCCCGGGGAGTAAACTATGGAATGGGATAAGATCAGGGATATCGTGGCGGAGATTTTGCAGATCCGCCCGGAAGACGTACATATGGATTCCTCCTTTTTCGATGATCTCGGAGCGGATTCTTTGGACGTATATCGGATTATTACGGAGATTGAGGACGTGTTCTCCGTTGAGGTGAGCGACATTCTGAGCGGCTACGCGCCGCAGACTGTCGGCGCACTTTACAACCGGGTTTCGGACCTTCTCGGTCTTTCGTAACCGGTTTATAAAACCGCTTCCGGCATGCCGGGGCGGGAGTTGAGGTGATTCCATGGATTTGAAAGAACTGGAAGAAAAGACAGGCTATGCGTTCCGTGACCGGGAGCTTCTGCTGACGGCGCTGACGCACAGCTCTTACGCAAATGAATTCAGTCGCCGCAAGGGTGAGATCGGCTTCAACGAGCGGCTTGAGTTTCTGGGAGATGCCGTCCTGGAACTTGTGACGAGTGAGTTCATTTTCGAAGCGCATAAGGACATGCCGGAGGGCAGCATGAGCAAGCTCCGCGCGAGTCTCGTGTGCGAGCCTTCGCTTGCGTACTGCGCGCGGGACATCGGTCTCGGCGAGTACCTGCGTCTGGGCCGCGGCGAGGATATGACAGGCGGACGGAACCGCGATTCCATCCTTTCGGATGCTTTTGAAGCGGTAATCGGCGCCATCTATCTCGACGGCGGGCTGGAACCCGCAGGGAAATTCGTCCGCGACATGGCACTTGCGAAGCTTGACGACGCAAGGCTGTTTAAGGACAGCAAGACTTATCTGCAGGAGATTACGCAGAACGAATTCCGCTGTATGCCGGAATATCTGCTGATCGGCGAAGAAGGGCCGGCTCATATGAAGAGTTTCACGGTGGAGCTACGGATTGCCGGTAAGAAATTCGCCGTCGGAACCGGTACCTCGAAGAAGGGAGCCGAGCAGGAAGCGGCCAGAAAGGCCATCCGCACATTAACCGAAAGGAGCGGCAGCGATGTATCTGAAAAGCATTGAAGTGCACGGCTTTAAAGCATTTGCCAATAAAATCGTGTTCACCTTCAAGCCCGGAATCACCGGCATAGTCGGTCCGAACGGAAGCGGTAAGAGTAACGTTGCCGACGCGGTCCGCTGGGTACTCGGCGAGCAGAGTGCCAAGCAGCTTCGCGGAAGCAGCATGCAGGACGTCATATTTGCCGGAACCGAGACAAGAAAACCGCTCGGGTTCGCTTATGTGGCGCTGACGCTTGACAACACCGACCACTGGCTTCCGATTGATTACGACGAAGTCGTCGTCGGACGCCGCGTGTACCGCTCGGGCGAGAGCGAGTATCTGATCAACGGTGCGGAGTGCCGTCTTCGGGACGTGCAGGAACTGTTCTATGATACCGGTATCGGTAAGGAAGGCTACTCGCTGATCGGACAGGGGCAGATTGACAAGATTCTGTCCGGGAAGCCTGAGGAACGCCGCGAGATGTTCGACGAGGCGGCCGGCATAACGAAAGTCAAGAAACGCAAGGCTTCGACCGAGAAGAATCTCGAGGCGGAGCGCCAGAATCTGGCCCGCGTAACGGATATTATTCAGGAAATCGAGTCGCGTCTCGGTCCGCTTGAGAAGCAGAACGAGAAGGCGAGAATCTTCCTCGGCTACAAGGAAGAACTGAAGAAGATGGAGGTCAACCAGTTCCTTCTTGAGTACGACAGAAACGCGACGGTTAAGCAGGACCTCGAGGAGAAGATTGCAATCGCTTCGGCAGGCTACGAGTCAACCAAGGCGGAGTTTGAGGCAGCCAAGGAAGAGTACGACCGGCTGCTCACGGAACTTGAGCAGCACCAGGAAAACCTTCAGGAAGCAAGAGAACAGTATAACGAGAAGAAGCTCGCTGCCGAGAAGGCAAGCGGCGAGCGGAATCTTTTACTTGAGCAGATCGGCGGACTGAAAGCGTCCTCCGGTCAGTTTGTCGAGCGCGCGGAAAGGCTGTCGGCACAGATTGCCGAACGGAAGAAGGCGCTTTCCGAATACGAAGCGAACCTTAACACGCAGAAGCAGCAGCTGTCCGAACTGCTTGCAGCACAGCAGAAGGCGGAAGCGCTTCTCGGAGAGATGAAGGCCGGCATTGACGCAATGCTTGCCGAGGAGAAGGAATGCAACGAAGCGCATGTCGCTTTACTGAATGAGAATACGGCGCTTCAGACCGAATTAGAGCGCCACAATACGATACTCACGCAGCAGAACGTCCGGAAAGCCGAAGTAAGCGGCCGCCTGCTGACCCTTAAGAGCGAAGCCGATGCGGCCGCGGAGCAGGTCGCGGCTGCCGAGAAGGAACTGAAGGATGCCTGCGACAAGGTCATCTCGCAGTCCGATCTCGTAAAGGGACAGGATGAGCATATCCGCGCCCTGACCGAAGCCATCGGCGAACAGAAAAACGTCTACGAACGGCGTCAGGAACGCGTAATTCAGAAGACGTCCCATATGGAAACCCTCCGGGATCTCGTCGAACACTATGACGGCTACGGCAACGCCGTACGAAAGGTCATGGAGCAGAAGAAGACGTGCAGGGGAATCTTCGGCGTCGTTGCCGACGTCATCACCGTCGACCCCGCATACGAAGTGGCCGTGGAAACCGCGCTCGGCGGCAATGTGCAGAACATTCTGACCGATACGCCCGATACCGCCAAGGAGATGATTGAATACCTGAAGAAGAATCATCTCGGCCGCGCCACGTTTCTTCCGCTTTCGGACATCCGCGCAAAGAAGGACGAGTTCACGGACGAGATTCTTAATGCCAAGGGCGTTATCGGAATCGCTTCCGACCTCGTGAAGACGGAAGAGAAATACCGTGAGGCCGTGCGGTACCTGTTAGGCCGTTTCCTCGTGGTGGATTCGATTGACCATGCGGTCGCACTCGAAAAGAAAAATCAGTATTCACTCCGGATTGTGACGCCGGAAGGCGAGCTGTTCCAGCCGGGCGGCGCCATCTCGGGCGGTTCGTTCCGAAATAACTCAAATCTTCTCGGAAAGCGCCGCGAAGCCGAAGAACTCGCGCAGACGCTGACCGAAGAGAAAAAACTTCTGCAGGAAGCCGAGACCGCGCTTGCGAAGCTCCGTAAGGAGCGCGAGGAAGCACGCGAAGCGTATGAGGAATCGCGCAAGATTCTGCAGGAATACTATGTGCTGCAGAATACCGCAAAGCTCAATCTGAACCATATCAAGGAACAGAACGGCGACATCCTCGGAAAGCACGGGGAACTGACAAAGGAAATCGCCGCAGCCGAAGCCGAGGCGGCGGAAGCCGGCAAGGCAATCGACGCGCTCAATGAAAAGATCCGCGTCAATACCGAAGCGAGCGAAGCGAAGAAGAAGCGCGCCGAAGAAATTCACGCCGAGATGGAAGCAACGCGTCTTAAAGAGGATGACGCGAGCGCGGAAGCGATGCGCGTGCTGTCCGAGTATTCGGGCTTACAGCAGAATATCGCCTACCAGAAGGACAATGCCGACCGTATCGCCGGAGAACTTAAGGAACTCGGCGACGAGAAGGACGAGCTCACCGCAAGGGAAGAAGAAGTCCGCTCGGAGATTTTAAAGAAAGAGCAGGACGTGCTCCGGATCGAGTCGGAGCAGACCGAACTGGCCGATGCGCTTTCGGACCTCGAGAAAGTAATCTCGAAGCAGAATGCTTCGGCGGAAGAAATCACGAAACAGAACAAGGGATTCTTCGAACGCAGAGAGACGCTTTCGGACAATCTGTCGCGTCTTGACAAGGAACTGTTCCGCCTGCAGAGCCAGCAGGAGAAGTTTGCGGAGCAGATTGACTTCCAGACGAAGTACATGTGGGACGAGTACGAGCTGACGTACTCCGAAGCAGCGAAGCTTCGGGATCCGGCAATCGACAACCCGACGCTTAACCGTAAGGCCGTTTACGAGATGAAGAACAAAATCCGTGCGCTCGGCGACGTGAACGTGAACGCGATTGAGGATTACCGCGAGACAAAGGAACGCTATGATTTCCTGACCGCGCAGAGAGACGACATCGTGAACGCGGAGAAATCCCTTTCGGAGATTATCACGACGCTCGATCAGGAGATGCGTAAGCAGTTTAACGATACCTTCGTCAAGGTTCAGGAACGTTTCGACAAGGTATTCCGCGAGCTGTTCGGCGGCGGAAAAGGAACCCTGAAACTGGAGGAGAACGTCGACGTTTTAGAGGCGGACATCTCCGTCATCGCGCAGCCTCCGGGGAAGAAACTGCAGAACATGATGCAGTTATCCGGCGGCGAGAAAGCACTGACAGCCATCTCATTACTGTTCGCGATTCTCGACCTGAAGCCGTCCCCGTTCTGCCTGCTTGACGAGATTGAAGCGGCGCTCGATGACAGCAACGTAAGCCGTTTCGCGAAATACCTGCATAAGCTGACGAAGGAAACGCAGTTCATCGTCATCACGCACCGCCGCGGCACGATGGCAGCAGCCGACGCGCTGTACGGTATCACGATGCAGGAGAAGGGCGTCTCGACGCTCGTATCCGTGAACCTGATTGAGAATCAGCTTGAGGAATAAGTTTTATGAGTTCCGGCAAATGCCATGGCATTTGCCGGCATAGGAGTATCGGATGGATGAAGAGTTTTTGACAGAAGAGACGGAATCGGCCGAAGAACCGAAGGAAGAGAAGAAGGGCTTCTTCCGGCGCCTTCGGGACGGCATGGCGAAGACAAGAAACAGCATTGCCGGCGGTCTGAATTCCATCTTCCACGGTTTTTCGAAGATTGACGAGGATTTCTACGAGGAACTCGAAGAGATATTGATCATGGCCGACATCGGCGTGGCGACGACCGGGGAGATTCTTGAGAGCCTCCGTGAGAAGGTCAGGGAGAACCGTATAAAGGATCCCGAAGAATGCCGCGCGCTTCTGATGGAGTCCATCCGCGAGCAGATGGAAGTGCCCGCGGACGCCTATGATTTCGAAAAGGGTCCCTCGGCGGTTCTGGTTGTCGGCGTGAACGGCGTCGGAAAGACGACCACGACCGGCAAGATTGCGGGCATGCTCAAGAAGGAAGGACGGAAGGTGCTTCTTGCGGCAGCCGACACATTTCGCGCTGCGGCAACCGAGCAGCTTACCGAATGGTCGCACCGGGCCGGATGCGAAATCGTTTCTGCAAAGGAAGGCGCGGACCCCGCTGCCGTTGTTTATGACGCGGTTTCTGCAGCGAAGGCGAGAAAGGTTGACGTGCTTCTGTGCGATACGGCCGGACGTCTTCACAATAAGAAAAACCTGATGGACGAGCTTGGAAAGATTAACCGTGTCATTGACCGCGAGTATCCCGAGGCGAAGCGCGAGACGCTCGTCGTTCTCGACGGAACGACCGGTCAGAATGCGCTTGCGCAGGCGAAACAGTTCCATGAGATCTGCAACATCACCGGAATTGTCATCACGAAACTGGACGGCACCGCGAAGGGCGGAATCGCCATCGCAATCCAGAAAGAGCTCGGCATTCCGGTCAAGTACATCGGCGTCGGCGAATCGATCGCGGACATGCAGCGTTTCGATCCGGATGCCTATGTGAAGGCGCTTTTCGACGTATCGGATAAAGAAAACGAATAAAAGAAGGGGGAGCGGGAGCTCCCTTTTCGCGTTAGAAAATGATCTGCGTAAACAAGAGGAGTGAAACGGAATGATTAAAGCAATCGTTGCTACGGATACAATCCTTTCAATTATTTATATTCTCGGTCTCGTTTTTCTGTTTTATTATTCCGTCAAAATCTGTTTTGCGAAGGACAGTAAGAAGAGAATCCGGCTGTTTCTGCTGACCTTTCTGACAAATCCTTTCTGCACGTTTCTGACGACCGTCTTTCTTATGGATCTGAGCCTGCTTCTTCCGATTTTTCCGAAAGACATGTATCTGCTCGATTCCCTCACAAAAAAGCAGGTTGTCATAGTTATCGTGATTCTCGGATTCGTTTATCTGCTGCTGATTCTTCTTTTCGCTTTATGGGCCGCAAGATTTCTCCGGGTGCGGAAGAAAGGACCCGTAATCTTTGTATATGTCATTTATAATACGATTTTCGTTTCTTCCGAACGGGCAACCGGGGACGGATTGCTTTTCGGTGTCAAAGGATTGAAGGAAATCGCGGATCTCGGCGGTACCCTGGTCATCCTTCTGGCCACCTGGCTTTTATACCGGCTGGTAATCCGTTCGCTTGCGAAAATGTCTTTGGAAAAGGTCGCGCTCCGGTGGGGGCTGTTTATTGTTCCGCCCTTGATTATTCTTTGCGTATACTCCATGTATATTTTCGCCGTATCCTACGGCGGCGTGCAGCTTGGTACCTCCTTTATGGCCAGCACCCAGCTCTTTTCCACGATAATCAGTTTCCTGTTCGTCTGGGCGTTCTACGTGATCATTAAGAATATCAATGCGACGACGGAGGCGGTCAAAGCAAAGGACGAAGTGAAAACGCTTTCCGTCGAGGTTATGGAAGCGCTTGCGCACACAATCGATGCGAAGGACGAATATACGAAGGGCCACTCGGTCCGCGTGGCGAAGTATTCGCGGATGCTTGCGGAGAAGCTCGGGCTTTCCGCGGAGGAATGCGAGAACGTATATTACATGGGACTTCTGCATGATATCGGTAAAATCGGTGTACCGAACGCCATCATCAACAGCACCTCAAAACTGACGGATGAGGAGTATGCGATTATCAAAACGCATCCGGGGCTCGGTTACGACATACTGCAGGAGATTAAAAGCCGTCCGGATCTCTCCATCGGCGCACGGTGGCACCATGAGCGTTATGACGGAAAGGGCTATCCCGACGGCAAATCCGGCACCGACATCCCGTATCTCGCAAGAATCATTGCCGTTGCCGACAGTTATGACGCGATGACCTCAAACCGGAGTTATCGTAAGTACCTGTCGCAGGATGTCGTACGTTCGGAAATCGAGAAGAATTTCGGAAAGCAGTTTGATGAGGAAGTCGCAAAATGCATGCTTTCAATCATGGACGAGGACGTGAATTACGAACTGCATGAGTAAGCGTAACATTTTCCTTCGTTATAATGACGAATCCCTTGCCGGTTTCGTGTGCAATCTGACGGACAGGTCAGACGCACGGAGCCGGCTTTCTTTGTATTCTGCCGGTTTCTTCCTCCGAAAAATGTGACATTTGCCGATAGTAATCGCGCCTTCGGATGCGGTATGATAGGAGACGGATGCCGGATCGGAAAGAACAGATCCTGCCGGCAGAAAAAAGTTTGAAATGTTTTCATTTTCCTGTTGACAAAACGGAAGAAAGAGGATAATATGAAAACAGAACATTTGTTCGCTTTTTTTGAAGAAAGGATAAAACGATATGGCTACAGACGCTAACAAGAAGAAAGCTTTGGAATCCGCACTTGCACAGATTGAAAAATCATTCGGAAAGGGCTCCGTCATGAAACTCGGCGAGTCCGGAGCGACCATGAACGTAGAGGCCGTTCCGACCGGCTCTTTGAGCCTGGATGTGGCGCTCGGAATCGGCGGCTTCCCGAAAGGAAGAATCATTGAGATTTACGGACCCGAGTCAAGCGGTAAGACGACCGTTGCGCTTCATGCAGTTGCGGAAGTACAGAAGAGGGGCGGAATCGCGGGCTTTATCGATGCGGAGCACGCATTGGATCCGGCGTACGCAGCCAAGATCGGTGTCGATATTGACAACTTATACATTTCCCAGCCGGACGACGGCGAGCAGGCGCTTGAGATTACCGAAACGCTTGTCCGTTCGGGCGCCGTGGACATCATCGTTATCGACTCGGTAGCCGCACTGGTTCCGAAGGCCGAGATTGACGGCGATATGGGCGATTCCCATGTCGGCCTTCAGGCAAGACTCATGTCGCAGGCACTTCGGAAACTGACTGCCGTGATTAACCGCAACAACTGTATTGTTATCTTTATCAACCAGCTTCGTGAGAAGGTCGGCGTTGTATACGGCAATCCCGAGACAACGACCGGCGGCCGCGCACTGAAGTTCTATTCGTCCGTCCGCATGGAAGTACGCCGTATCGACGCCGTTAAGGTGAACGGAGAAGTAATCGGTAACCATGTCCGCGCGAAGGTTGTTAAGAACAAGGTGGCTCCGCCGTTCAAGGAAGCCGAATTCGACATCATGTTCGGCGAAGGCATCTCCAAAGAAGGCGACATCCTCGATCTGGCCGTGAGCTGTGATATCATCCAGAAGAGCGGCGCGTGGTTTGCTTACGAAGGCGAGAAGATCGGACAGGGCCGTGAGAATGCGAAGGCGTATCTGAAGCAGAATCCCGACCTCCTTTCCGAGATTGATGAGCGCGTCCGCGAGAAGCTTCATGTCGGCGTGAATCAGGCGGTTATTACCGATAATTCCGAGGACGAGGAACTTCCGGAAGATCTGTAAGTGTATGTATGAAGTCCGGACCTTTTGAAGGTTCGGACTTCTTTGAAGAATCGATTCCGGCATTTTAGGAATTGCATGCGGAGGGAGATATGGCGTTAGTACGTCTTGTTCCGAAGGGGAAGACGGGAGCGCTCCTGTCAGTTGACGGGGACGCGGTCGGACCGGTTCGGATAAAGGATATGCAGTTTATGAATGTTTCGGACGGCGATGACATCCCGGAGAAGAAACTTGCCGAACTGCTTCGGGATTATGTTCTTCCCGCCGGCAAGAAGAAGGCTCTTGACCTGCTTCTCTGCTCCGAACGTACCGAATACGAACTACGGAAGCGGCTGCTTGCGGAAGGTTACGGAGATTCCGTCATAGATTCGGTTTTCACCTATGTGAAGCAGTTTCCGTACCTGAACGATGAGCGCTACGCCCTGAATTATCTCTATTCCTACGGCGGAAAGAAAAGCATGGCGATGCTTCGTGCGGGGCTTCGTGAGAAAGGGGTTTCCGAAGATCTGATAGAGTCTGCTGTCACGCAGTATACCGAAGAACGGAAAGCGGAGAGCAATGACGCCGATACACCCGATGAGGCGGAAGATCTTGAAACCAAGACCCTTCGTAACCTGATTCACAAGAAAGCCCCGGAAGGCACACCCCTTACCCGCGACCAGCGTGAGAAGATCTGCACATCCTTCCTCCGCAAGGGTTTTTCCTACAGCACTATTCGTCACGTCCTTTCGGAATACCCGGAGTATGACCCGGAAGACGAAGTATAACCCGGATTTTTTGCCTACCCGGTGCGCAGCCGTTATTGACTGCGCACCGGGTTCTTTTATGTGGGGAAGTATTGGAGCCTGAATCGAATCACCGGGCGGGAAGAATGCTTTTAAAACAAATTAAACTTTGGGAGAGGAAGATTTTGGTACCAAAAGCCCGCTAAAAACATGGTACCAAACCGTGCAACACAGAATTTTGGTACCGAAAGTTCCGGGAAAAGCGGCAGCAAATCAGGGAAACGGAGAATCCTGTGTTAAACTTGTGTAAAACCCCGGAATTCCCTTCGATTTCGTTTGCATTTTACGCGGTTTTATGTATAATGGTATTTGGTGTAAATTGGGTTTGTCACGAAGAAGACCCTTTATGAATATACTTAGATGGAGGGCTGAACATGAGTGGTACAGCAAAATTGTCGGCAAAGGATCGCATTATAACTTTGCTTGACGACAACAGTTTTGTTGAGATCGGCGCGCTTGTCACAAAGCGGAATACGGATTTCAACATGCAGCAGATGAGCGCTCCGGGCGACGGCATTGTGACCGGCTACGGTGTGATCAACGACAACCTGGTCTACGTTTACAGCCAGGATGCTTCTGCTCTTTCCGGAACCATCGGAGAGATGCACGCGAAGAAGATTGTAAACCTTTATCGCCTCGCTATGAAGACAGGCGCTCCCGTTATCGGTCTGATTGACTGCGCGGGGATCCGTCTGCAGGAAGCTTCCGACGCGCTTGCGGCGTTCGGACGTCTTTTCAAGGCCGAAGCGATGGCATCCGGTGTAATCCCGCAGATTACGGCGGTATTCGGAGATTGCGGCGGCGGACTTGCCGTACTCGCCGAGATGAGCGATTTCGTATTCATGACGAAAGACGCCAAACTTTTTGTTACAGCTCCCAATGCAATAGCAGGCAACAACGAAGGCAAGCTTGACACGGCCTCCGCTTCCTATATGGAGACTTCCGGCGCCGTTGATTTCGTAGGCGAGGACGAGGTTTCCGTTTTGAACCGCATCCGTGACCTTGTGGACATTCTTCCCGTGAACAACGAGGATGAGTGCGTAGAAGAGTGCACGGACGATTTGAACCGTGCAACGGCTCTTTATGATGACGAGATTGCAGATCCGGCGGCAGCCCTTGCGGATCTTTCCGATAACGGCTCTTTCGTAGAAGTGAAGGCCGGATATGCTCCGGAGATGGTTACCGGTTTCATTAAGCTGAACGGCGCAACCGTCGGCGCAATCGGAAACCGTACCGCTCTTACGGACGGCAAGGACAAGAAAAAGTTCGACGCGCTTCTTACCGCGGCGGGATGCTACAAGGCAGCCGCTTTCGTAAACTACTGCGACGCTTTCGGAATTCCGGTTCTGACGCTTAGTAACGTTGCCGGTTACAGCAAGAGCGCTTCCGATGCGAAGTCAATCGCTACGGCTTCCGCCAAGATGGCGTTCGCATTTGCCGGAGCAACCGTTCCGAAGATCAACGTGGTTACCGGCAAGTCCTACGGCACCGCTTATGCGGCGTTCAACAGTAAGTCGCTCGGAGCGGATATGGAATTCGCCCTTACGGGTGCCGAGATCGGTACGATGGATGCGAAGCTTGCCGCTCAGATTGTATATGCCGGCGAGGTCGGCACCGAAGAAGCGTTAAATGCCAAGGCCGCCGAGTATCAGAAGGAAGCCAACAGCGTCGAGAACGCCGCGAAGAGAGGCTATGTGGACGCGATTATTTCCGCTTCGGAAGTACGTGCACAGGTTATCTACGCATTTGAAATGCTCAGCACCAAGAGAGAGCTTCGGCCTGCTAAGAAGCACGGCACGGTTTAATCGGAGGGCGAAGCAATGATTAGTGTGATTTTCGGTATTTCCGCGAAGACCATGGGCAGAGCGGGACTGAATACGGCACTCGGCATCGGCATCGTGTTCATGATGCTGATCATCATCAGCTGTATCATTTCCCTTTTGAAGCTCGCCAATCGTCCGCAGAAAGCGGCCCCGGCAGCACCTGCACCCGCACCTGCACCGGCCGCAGTCAGCGAAACGGATGATCTTGAATTGATTGCCGTTATCTCGGCAGCAATCTGCGCTTACGAACAGGCGCAGGGCAATGCGGTTAGTTCGGACAGCCTGGTTGTCCGCTCCATTCGTAAAGTGAACAAATCAAAATGGCAGAATGCCTGATTAGGAGGATAAAATGAAGAATTATACGATTACGGTTAACGGCAATGTTTATGAAGTTACGGTTGAGGAAGCAGACGGCGCAGTAAGCGCACCGGCTGCGGCAGCTCCGAAGGCAGCTCCCAAGGCGGCTCCGAAGGCAGCGGCTCCCGCAGGCGCACAGGGCAGCGTTAAGATTACCGCTCCCA
>JAGAES010000102.1 GCA_017613055.1 Lachnospiraceae bacterium
TACCTCTCCGTTATGTATTGTCTTAAATGATTGTTCCAACATCTGTTCAAAATTCTCTTCCGACATGCGATTTTGAACCTCCTCAATAATATTTCTTGGGGTAGATGCACCTGCTGTAATACCGACGCAACGAAAAGATTGTAAAGCACCATGATCCAGATCGGCAGCCGACTGAATGTAGAATGCATGCGGACAAGCCTGCCTGCAGATCTCGTAAAGCTTACGCGTATTGGAACTGCTTTTGCTTCCGATCACCACCATGGCATCACATGCCGCAGCCAGCCGGTTGGCCTCCGTCTGTCTCTCCTCCGTGGCATTGCAGATAGTATTTACCACACTATCGTTCTTATCATACCCCAGATTGTCAAAAAATGCAATAATTGATTTAAATTTATTATAATTAAAAGTTGTTTGCGCGACAATGCAGACGGATTTCGGCAGAGAACCGGAAATCAAGGCCGCATCTTCGGTTGACGCGATGACGATCGCGGGTGACGCGCACCATCCCATGATGGCGATCACCTCCGGATGGGAAGCGTCTCCGCATATGATAATCTGCTTTCCGGCAAGGCTCTCCCGCTCCACCGTGTTGTGAATTTTTTTAACAAACGGACAGGTCGCGTCGACGATCTTCACTTTGCCGTCCGTTTCCGCTTCGCGCCGCTTGAGTTTCTCCCAGACCGCCTTCGAAACGCCGTGGGAACGGATCACGACGGTTCCCTGCGAAACATTCTCCAAACTGTCCTCTTCATTGAGGACGGATACGCCGCGCGACGCAAGGTCCGCAACAACCGTCTCATTATGGATGATCGGTCCGTACGTATATACTTTTTGCTCCGTTTCCGTAAGCGCAAGCACCGTATCGACGGCACGCTTCACACCGAAACAGAATCCGGCCTTTTCCGCCAGTCTGATCTCCATTCCCGCTCCTTTCCGGCCGGTAAGGCACCTCTTCGTCCGTTCACGGTCGCTGCCTCCGCCGTTTATTCTTTCCGGCTCATCTGCCGGCCTTAACGCTTCTCAGATCTTCTTTCCGAGCTTTTCTTCAACAATTTTGATCATTGCCTCTTCGACTTCCTCAATCGTCATGTCGGAGGTATCGAGAAGGACCGCGTCTTCCGCGCGGCACAAAGGCGCGTGCTCGCGGTGCATGTCGCGGTAATCGCGCTCGGCGATATCCTTTGCCACCTGCTCGTAATCGGCTTCGATGCCCTTCATCTCGTATTCCTTCACGCGGCGGCGCGCACGCTCTTCGATCGAAGCGGTCAGGTAAACCTTCACCTGCGCGTTCGGGAGCACGTTCGTGCCGATGTCGCGTCCGTCCATAACGACGTTCTTCGTTGCCGCGAGCTCTCTCTGGAGGTCCGCCATCTTGTCGCGCACGTCCTTATTGACGGACGAAGCGCTTGCCATGTTGCCGACTTCTTCGGTGCGGATCAGGCCGCTCACATTTTCCCCGAAGAGAAGCACCTGCTGCTCTCCGTTCACATAATCAAGAGACACCTCGCACTCGCGTCCTGCTTTCGAAATGGCTTCCGCGTCGTCGGCCGAAATGCCCTTGCGGAGCAGATAAAGCGCGATCGTACGGTACATGGCGCCGGTATCGACGTAAATGTATCCAAGTCGCTTTGCGACCGCCTTTGCGATTGTGCTCTTGCCGGCACCCGCCGGTCCGTCGATTGCGATATTGATGCTTGCGTTCTTCATAACCTTCTCCTTTTCCTCGCGGATGCGGCCGGCAAGAAAGCCGGTGCTCCATGCGATCTGCAGATTGAATCCGCCGGTCAGCGCGTCAAGGTCGAGCACTTCGCCGGCAAATCTGAGTCCTTTGACAAGTTTCGATTCCATCGTCGACGGGTTTACCTCGTCCACGTTGACGCCGCCCTTCGTAACAACCGCTTCGTTGTATCCGCCCATGCCGGAAATGTGAAGCGGCAGGCCCTTGAGCGTCTGTAAAAGAGCCGCCCGCAGTTCCTTCGTAAGGTCCGAACAGCGCTTCTCGGGATTGACCCCCGCGCAGTTTAAGATGACCGGACCGAGCGAAGCGGGAACATAGGCGCCGATAAAGTTCTTCATCTGTTTCGAACCGGCTGCCGACAGTTCGCGGACAAGCCTTGCGTCGAGCTGTTCTTCGCTTAATGCGGGCTTCAGATCGATCTTTAACGTGCTGTCCGTAAGCGCGTCCGAAACCGTTCCGGTCGCGGAAAGGATCACGGGACCGCTGACACCGCGGTGCGTGAATAATAATTCACCGAAATCCTCGTATAAAACCTGTCCGTTCTTTTCGAACCGGACAGCGATATTTTTAAGCGTGAGGCCGCTGATCTCAGCCGGATAATCCTCTTCGGTGAGGAGGGAAACAAGCGACGGAACAAGCCTCGTAACCGTATGTCCCGCGGCTTTCGCGAAGCGGTATCCGTCACCCGTGGAGCCGGTCGTCGGGTACGATAAGCCTCCGGTCGCGACAATGACCGTATCACAGCCGAGACGCTCGCCCGAACGGAGCTTCACAGCCGTCACACGAGCCTTATAGGAAGGCTTCTTTCCGGCTGCCGGTGCTTCGTAAGGCTCGGTCTCGATTTCCTTCACCTCGGTGTTGAGACGTACCTTCACATGCAGCTCGCGCATGCGTGCGGCAAGCGCTTTCGTAACATCCGAAGCATGGTCCGAAACGGGAAAAGCCCTTCCGCCCCGCTCCACCTTGACCGGCATTCCGTTTTCTTCGAAAAATGCCATCGCGTCATAGTTGGAGAAAGCGTGAAAGGCACTGTAAAGAAACCGGGGGTTCGTCATCACGTTGTCCGAAAACTCCCGCGCGTCGCAGGCATTCGTGAAATTGCAGCGTCCCTTCCCGGTAATATAGATCTTCTTCCCGAGCTTCTCATTTTTCTCAAGAAGCAGGACGTCACAGCCGCTCTGCGCGGCTGAGATTGCCGCCATCATGCCGGCCGCCCCGCCTCCGATAATAATCGTTTTATTCATTTTTCTCCCGAAGTACTTCGCGGTTGTCCCAGAGATAAACCATCAGACTCACTACGGTCAGGATCAGTGCAAGCCACATCGCGATCTCGCCGAGCACGTTTGCGATCTTAAAGATGATTGAATTGTATTCGGGATCGGCTGTGAACAGAAGCAGCACGCACATGACCATCTGAACGACGGTCTTCACTTTTCCGACCCAGCCCGCGGCGATAACGACGCCCTTGTCGGATGCGATCAGACGGAAGCCGCTGATGATGAAATCGCGCGCAATGATGATCGCAACAATGACTGCCGGAATCTTATCGAATTCAATCAGCATGATCAGCGCGGTACATACGAGAATCTTGTCCGCAAGCGGATCCATGAATTTTCCGAACGTCGTAACGAGGTTGTATTTTCTCGCGATATGTCCGTCTAAGAAATCCGAAAAACTTGCAATGATGAACACGCCCAATGCAATGAAATTGTAATAGGGCAGGTCTTCAAACAGCAGAAGAAACACAAATACCGGAATCATACATACCCGGAAGATAGTGATTTTGTTCGGCAGATTCATTCGATACACTCTCCAATCAGATCATATTTCTCTGCCCCGTTGATCCGAACCGGGACAATATCGCCCGACATTAACGTGCGGGCGGTTTCCA
>JAGAES010000103.1 GCA_017613055.1 Lachnospiraceae bacterium
AGCGTTGACGCTGTTGAGGAAATTATCAAATGGGGCCTTGCGAACGGTTACACCTTCATGCCCCTCGACGAGACGAGTTATGGCGCACACCACGGGATTAACAACTAAAGAACGCGTACGGGCAATCTGCGAGAGGCTGAATGAGCATTATTCGACCGATCTGACCTGCTACTTAACCCACGAGGACGCGTGGCAGCTTCTGGTCGCGACGATTCTGAGCGCGCAGTGCACCGACGCCCGTGTGAACATCGTGACGAGGGAACTGTTCAAGAGGTTTCCGACGCCCGAAACGCTCGGGAACGCGGAACTTTCGGAGGTGGAAGAGTACGTCCGCCCGACCGGTTTCTATCACGACAAAGCGAAGCACATCATCGCGTGCTCGAAGGAGATTGCGGAGCGTTACGGCGGCGTTGTGCCGTCCGATATCGGGCTTCTGACGAAACTCCCGGGTGTCGGGCGCAAGACGGCAAATGTGATACGCGGAAATGTGTTTCACGAGCCGAGCATCGTTGTCGATACGCACGTGAAGCGGATTTCACGGAAGCTCGGACTCACAAAATCGGAGGATCCGGTGCAGATTGAGAAGGACCTGATGCGGCTCCTTCCGAAGGAACAATGGATTTTATGGAACATTCAGATCATTGCGCACGGGCGGAGCATCTGTCCCGCCCGGAAACCGCAGTGTGAGACCTGTTTTCTTAAGGACCTGTGCAAAGAGGGCAAGGGTCGGTAGAACGGCATTTCGGTTGCCGTTCATGCCACCCTTGTCCTTGTTTTTTGCGTCGTGATATGGTATAATAATTCCGTGTGTTTCGGAGGAGGAAAAGAGCCATGTTTTCGCACCTTACAGCATCGGAATATGTACGCATGTCCGTCTATGCGGTACTCGCCTTAATCCTGACCGGATACGGGCTTTTCGTGCGGCGGGCGGCGACCGGAACGGCCTTCTATGTCGTCTTTCTGGTCGGCGGGGCGGTGTTCTTAACATTTGCCGCATGCGTGCCGTTTCATGTATGGAGTAAGCTCCCGAAAGGAATCCGGATAGCGTTTCTTACGTGTATCGGCATCGGGCTGCTGCTGTTTCTTACCGTGGAAGGGATTATCTTCTCGCACTTCGGGGATCGGGAAGAGGACGTTGACTACCTGATCGTGCTCGGCGCACAGGTGTTTGAGGACCGTCCGAGTCTTGTCCTTAAGTACCGGCTTGACCGGGCGGCGGAGTACCTTTATAAACACCCGGATACCGTCTGCATCGTGTCGGGCGGGCAGGGACCGAACGAGCCGTTTCCGGAGGCGGACGGAATGTACCGGTACCTGACCGAAGAGAAGGGAATTGACGGCTCGCGGATTATCAAGGAGCCGCGGTCATCGAATACTGCCGAGAACCTTAAGTTCAGCCTTTCGCTGCTTCCCGGAGCGGACGCGAAGGTCGGGATCGTGACGAATAACTTTCATATATTCCGGTCTCTGCAGATTGCGAAGAAACAGGGATACAAGAACGCGGCGCCGGTTGTTGCGCCGTCCAAGAAAGAATACTTGCCGACCAACATGTTACGTGAGTTCGTCGGTGTGATGAAGGATTTATTGTTCGGAAATATGTAATCAAAGGAGAGCGAGTCGGATGGAAGAGAATATCCATGCGGAGTCGGGCGAACAGCTGAAGAACCTGTCCTACAAGTGCCCGAACTGTACGATGCCGTTGAAATTCGACAACGAAATGAAGCGTTTCGTCTGCGAATACTGCGACGGGTCGTTTCTTCTCGAAGAGATTAAAGACGCGGCCAATGACGAAGAGGGCTACAGCTGGGACGAGAACCACGAGAGCGTGCCCGAGGAGAAGCTTGAGGGGACGCGTTCCTACGTGTGCACCTATTGCGGCGCGGAGGTCGTTACGACCGCAATTACGTCTGCAACGAAGTGTCCGTATTGCGGAAACGTGCTGCTTGTTTCGGAGAACCTGACGGGGATGCTTCGGCCGAACTGCATCATCCCGTTCGAGGTGGACCGCAGCAAGCTCATAAGCCTTTTCAACGCATTTGTCAAAAAGAAGATGTTCGTGCCGAAGCTTTTCAAGAATAATCCGGTGCTGCAGGAAGTGCAGGGAATCTACGAGCCGTTCTGGCTTTACGATTCGGGCGTGAACGGTTCGGTTACGTATAATGCCACGAAGACGAAATCCTGGAGCGACGCGACCTACGACTATGTCGAGACGAGCTATTACGAGGTTGACGTCGACGGCGAGATGACCTTTAAGAACGTGCCCGCGGACGGAAGTAAGCGGCTGAATGACGATATGATGGATTCGCTCGAGCCGTTTGATTATTCGAAGATGATTGAGTTTGAGCCCGGCTATCTGTCCGGTCATATGGCGGAGCGCTTCGACGTGAGCGCCGACGCCAATCTGCAGCGGACCAAGAAGCGCATGTGGAACAGCGCCGAAGTACAGCTTCGCAGCGCCGTAAGCGGGTATTCCTCGGTTACGAAGAAGAGCTCCGCATTAAGCCAGTTCGGACGCGATGTCCGTTATGCGCTGTTCCCGGTGTACGTTTTCTCAATCACGTACGACGGCGTTAAGTATGATTATGCAGTGAACGGCCAGACCGGCAAGATTGTCGGTGAGCTGCCGTTTTCCAAAAAAGTATATCGCATCTGGAAATGGACGCGGATCGGTATCGCTTCGGCGATTATCTATCTGATCGGCTTTTTCTTGGGTTAGGAGGGCAAGATGAGAAGAAGATTTCTAAGCTTATTGATTCTTGTCCTGTTAGGCGTGCTGGTTTCGTTCGGAACGGCTTTCGCTTCCGAAGATTCCGACGCCGGCAAGACCTCGGAATCCGATACGGAGACCAAGAAAGCGTCTCTTTCCGAAGACGGAAACTATTATGTGTTCGGCAGAGTCGTTGACCTGACGGAATCGATTCCGCAGGAGGACCGTCTGGAACTTTCGCGGTACATATTCCGCTTTATGGAAGACGTGCACTGCGATATGCAGATTTATATCGTGGAGTCGGTTGAAAAGTGCGGATATGCGACGATGGATGAATTCACCGACGCTTCGTATTTCGACGAGAAGTATCCCGCCGGCTACGGCCTGGAGGGATCGGCGGTCATTCTTGTTTATGAAACCGCCAAGAAAGAGGCGCATGTCACATTTTACGGAAGTTCCTCTCTGTTCTATGAGTGGCCGGTTCTGAAGGCGCGTCTGTTCTTTGAATACTATGTGCGTGTCGGAAACGCGTACGACGGCTGCGTCGGCTTTATCGACCGCCTCTGGAAGGAACTCAATCCGGGTCATGAGGCTGCGGCGCTTCGCACCGAGATGATGAATGCCGAATACTTTAAGCCGTACAACAATCCGAACATCGCAAGAGTTCTTGATTATGCGAATATCATCTCCGATTCCGGCGAAGCGAAGATGACGGAGAAGATTGAAGAAATCCGCAAGGCCTACGGCATTGACGTCGTTGTTCTTACCGCGCCCGATGCGGACGGCAAGGACAGCGAATCATTCAACGACGATTTCTACGATTACGTCGGCTTCGGCGTCGGTCCCGACCGGGACGGCATCATCCTGTTCGTCAACATGGACCCGAACGTGCGGTACTACACGATTTCAACCTGCGGCCTCGGACAGGATTACTTTAACGACGCCGTAGAAGACATCTACGATAAGATGCTCGGCTCCTTCAAGGAAAAGGACTACGAGGCGGGAATCTGGGTGTACGTGGACGAGGTTGTGAGGAACATCAACCACAGCCGCACGATTGACGAATTCAACGGAATCCGCTATGAGGATATCGAGGAAGCGGACGAGGATGAGCCGCGCGTCATCGATCCCGGCGAAGTGCTCAGCGAATCGAAGCGGAAGAGCCTTGAGAAGCAGATCGCCGAAATTTCGAAAAAGTATCATATGGACGTGCTCGTGATGATTCAGAACGAGCCGGAAGAGTACTTCGCGGAGGATTACCTCGGGCTTTACTATAAGTACATGGGGTACGGCGCGGGCAGGAAGAACAGCGGCATCGCCGTCTTCATCGATCCGGACGATACGAACAACCTGAAGATCCGGGCGTTCGGCGAATCCGAAAAGCTTTTTGACGGGTCCGCACGGAACCGCCTGTTCTCGATGGTGAAGTCCTCGCTCGGAAGCAAAGGAAATGTCAGCAGGGCTGCCGATACGTTTGTGAAGAAGGTTCGTTTCCGCGCGCGATGGAAACACTACCCGATGACTACCGGAATGACGATCTTCATGATTGTCGTCATCTATATTGTCGTATCGATTATCGCGTCCGCTAAGAAAGCGAAGAACAACACGGTTGCAACCGCGGTCAGCGCTTCGGAATACCTGGCGCCGGGCTCCAGCAAGGTTTTCAATGTCCGGGAACGCTTCTTAAATTCGAAGGTTACCAAGACCAGAAAACCGGAGCCGTCTTCTTCAAGCCGGAGCGGCGGCGGAGGCGGCGGAAGCCATTACAGCAGCAGCGGCACGAGCCACGGCGGCGGAGGCGGAAGACATTTTTAGCATTTAACGGATACGGGACCGGGGGAAACGGATGAAAGTTACGGTTCAGGGTTACAATATCAACTATAAGATTACCGGCGAAGGCGAGCGGACGCTTGTGATTCTGCAGGGCTGGGGCACGAAGCTTGAGGTGTATGATTCGGTTGCCGCAAGCGTGAATGCGGGCATGCGCGTCGTGCAGTTTGACCTGCCCGGTTTCGGCGGTTCGGACGAACCGAAGGAAAGCTGGGGCGTGGATCAGTTTGCCGATTTCTTCGTTGCATTTATGCAGGAACTCGGAATCACCGAGGCGACGCTTCTCGGACACTCGTTCGGCGGGCGGATTATCATCAAACTCGCAAACCGGGAGAACCTTCCGTTCACGATTACGAATATCATTCTCGTCGACGCGGCGGGTATCCGCGCGAAGCTTACCGGTAAGCAGAAGCGGAAGCAGCGCCGGTATAAGATTCTTAAGAAGATTCTTCTCAGCAAGCCGGTTCATGCGATGTTTCCGGAACTGATTGACGACTGGAAATCAAGGCAGGGCTCGGCCGATTACCGGAACGCGACGCCCCGCATGCGCGAATGCATGGTGAAATCCATCAACGAAGACCTGACGGAGCTGCTCCCCGGGATCAGGCAGGAAGTGCTTCTGATCTGGGGCGACAACGATACGGCGACGCCGCTTTCGGACGCGAAGCTGATGGAAGCGAAGATTCCGAACAACGGGCTTGTGGTACTGTCCCCGGCGGGGCATTACAGTTTTCTTGACCAGCCCGCGGTGTTCCGGAACGTGATGCGGTCGTATCTGAAGCCGGAGAACTCGGAAACAGCGAAATAACAGATTCGGATTACAGCATAGATCATAACGGATAAGGCAGGGTACGGAATGCTTTACAGAACAATCGGAATGGCAGCAGTTGCGGTCATCGCGTGGTTTCTTACCATGCGATACAATCTGCACATGCTCCAGCTGAACGGCTATAAGAACATCGAACACCTGAAGCGGACGCTCCGGACATGGAACCGGCAGTGGCTGCTTATGGTCGGTATCGTTCCGGGCGCGATTCGCATTGTGTGGACCGACCTGTGGGCGGATATCGTATGCGCCGTTTATCTCGTTCTTCTGATTCTGATCTACAACCTGATGCGTCGCACGAAGGCGAAGAAGAAACTTGTGTACACGGCACGCGTCAAGCGCATGCTTGCGGCCCATGTGATTGTTTCGGCAATCCTTCCCGTTTTGGTATGGCTGGTGCTCGGGCTTGATTACGTAAGTGCCGGGCTTGTGCTTACGGTGAGCCTTCAGTGGATTCTTCTCGTGCTTACGAACTTCTTAATGAAGCCCGCCGAGAAAGCCGTATCTAAGCATTACATCAACGACGCGAAGAGGCGTCTTAGGGAGACGGGAGACCGTCTTACGATTATCGGCGTTACCGGAAGCTACGGCAAGACAAGCGTCAAATTCTACTTAAAGACTCTGCTTTCCGCACGCTACGACGTGCTCGTGACGCCGGAGAGTTTCAATACCCCGATGGGGGTTGTGCGGACCATCCGCGAGCAGCTCCGTCCGTCCCATGAGATCTTCGTCTGCGAGATGGGCGCGAGACATGTAGGCGACATTAAGGAAATCTGCGACATCGTGCATCCGAAGCACGGCGTCATTACATCCATCGGTCCGCAGCACCTTGAGACGTTCTTCACGATGGATAACATCCGGAATACGAAGTACGAGCTTGCGGACGCGCTGCCTGAAGAAGGCATGCTCTTCTTAAACGGCGACAGCGAAGAAGTATTAAAGAAAGCGGGCGAGTACCCGGGCGCGATTCTGTATCACGCTTCAGCTGAAGCCGCGGGCGCAGTACCCCGCTCCGCAGAAGGCGCGGCGGACGGCTACTACGCGAAGGACATCAAGGTTTCCGCACTCGGCACGGAGTTCACCGTACACGCGCCGGACGGAAAGGAAGAAACGTTTCAGACGCGTCTTGTGGGCGGTCATAACGTCATCAATATCATCGGCGCGATTGCGGTAGCCAACCGGCTCGGCATTGCGCTTTCCGAATTGAAGATTCCGGTGAGAAGACTTGAGCCCGTACCGCACCGCATGCAGCTTCTTGCGCGCGGCAATGTAACGATTATCGATGACGCTTACAACTCGAACCCGGTCGGCAGCAAAGCGGCAGTCGAGACGCTCGGACTGTTCGACGGCGTCAAGATTCTCATAACACCCGGCATGGTCGAGCTCGGGGATAAGGAAGAAGAGTATAACAAGGCATTCGGCGGATATGCCGCCGAAAACTGCGATTATATATGTCTTGTCGGCAGAAAACGCACCGAGCCGATTGCGGCAGGCGTTCGCGAGACCGGCTTTCCGGAGGAGCGTCTGCGCGTCTTCGACCGGCTGCAGGAAGCGATTGACTTTGCCTATTCCGTCGGCGACGAAGGACATAAATTCATTCTTCTCGAGAATGATCTGCCGGATAATTACTAGGTTTTAAGGAGAAATGCGATGAAGACAAGAGTGGCGATGATGTTCGGAGGAAAGAGCGTGGAGCACGAGGTTTCGGTAATCACCGGAATCCAGGCGCTCCTCAGCATGGACACGGAGCAATACGACGTCCTTCCGGTTTATCTGACCAAGAAGAATGAAATGTACATCGGCGAGGACATCGGAAAGATCGAATGCTACAAGGATATTCCGGCGCTTCTGAAACGCTCGCAGAGAGTCATTCTCGTGAACGAGGGCGGCAAG
>JAGAES010000104.1 GCA_017613055.1 Lachnospiraceae bacterium
CAGGCGGACCGTTTTCAGATTTATTCGGTCAATAACCGGATGGTATTTCTTCAAAACGGAAAGACCCTTCTGGTGATCACCGCGAAGCAGGATGAGATGATTGTTGCGGCGCCGGACGGAGAGAATGCGAAGGTATACCGCTTCCCGGTCCGGAGTTTTACGGTTTCCGAAACGGAAGGGAAGTCCGCCCTTTCCGTACCGAAGGGAAGGCTGCTTCCGGCAGTCGAATCGACGGACCCGGAGGAACTGCTTTCCCTGTCCGGAACGCATGCGCTTGCGACGCTTTTTGATACGATTAGAAAGGCGTCCTACCGCGAGTGGCCCGCTTCGTACGTGCAGATTACGAAGAAGAAAGAGACGGCGGGCAGTCGCTCTACAGAATACCGCGCCTCTTATCATGAGGATTCGGTTGTCGTGAACCGGACGGACAGCAGCGCGCCTTCTACCGTGACGGAATATGCGTTTGAAACGCTTTCCGAGGGCACGACGACGGTTGAGTACTATACCTTCAGCGGCGGTTTTGACAAACTGGAATATACCTTCGAAGCGGATGAACTCGACGACTACCGGACCGATATTCTTGCTTCGGAGCTTGCGAGACAGAAGGCTGCCGACGCCTATGAGAACGGGCTGTTTCCCGTGTCGCTTACACGTACGGCCTACGGTTACGAAGAGCGCGGCGTTGCCGGAGACGGAAGCTATATCCGTTATTACTTTACGGTGTGGGCGTCGGGAAGCATTCTTACGAAGTATTCCGGCGACGGAAAGCTTCTTTCGATGCGTTTCTATGCGCTTTCCGACCGCGAAGGCAATGTCTATGCGGACGGCGACCCGGAAGCAGCGGAGCCGGAGAACGCTTTGATTCGATACGAATACGACGAATACGGCGTGTGCGTTTCCGAACAGTCGGCTCAGAAGAGCATTTCGTATGAATATGCATTTACGGACATCGCATTTGACGGGGAAAATGACACGGTCCGCCACGAGTGGCGCGAGCTGATGCCTTACCTTGAGAACGCGCCGAAGATTCCGCCCACGGGTAAGGATGAGCCGGATGGCGGCGAAGATTCGGACGACGCGGATGAAGATAACTCCGAGGACGGCGATACCGAAGCCGGAAAGGCGGAGACATGAAGAAGAAAGTGCGGAGGGTCGTTCTTGCGTCCGCGGTTCTTCTGATTCTTCTCGGAATCCTGCTCCGCTCGCTTTACCTGTCCGGAAACGGCTTCGGGTGGTTCAAAAAGAGCCGCACGAAGAACGGACTCGTTCCGGTCAGGCTCATCTCAGTCTATGACGGCGACACAATCTGCGTGCGGATGCCTGACGGAAGCGAAGAAACGGTCCGCCTTTTGATGATTGACGCGCCGGAGAGCGTGCACCCCGACGAAACGAAGAATTCGGAGGCCGGAAGGCGCGCTGCGGAGTTCCTTTCGGGGTACCTTAAGAAAAACCAGAAGCTGTATCTCGAATATGAGGACGAAACGAACAACCGGGACAGTTACGGACGGCTTCTGGCGTTTGTGTGGCTCACAGATTCTACATCAGTAGAACCGATAAATGTAAAGAAAAACATGCTAAATGCAATCATTCTTCTGAACGGGCATGCGGAGTTTCATCTCTATCAGAACGGCAACCCGGTCAATGAGAGTTATAAGAAAATTCTGGAGGAAATCCGATGACGGAGCGATGGTATGAAACCGATTCCTACACCTATGTGTTCGACGCAGAGGCTGTACGGACCGAACCGTTCGATAAGGGAACGAAGGTTGTGCTTGACGGCACATATTTCTTCCCGGAAGAGGGCGGTCAGTCTCCGGACCGCGGCACGATTGACGGTTATCCGGTGACTGACGTGCAGATTAGGGACGGCGAGATCGTGCATTTCGTCTCGGGGACGGTCTCTTCCGGACAGAAGGTACACTGCGAGGTTGACCGGGAGTTCCGTTTCCGAAATATGCAGATGCACTCTGCGGAGCATATCTTCTCGGGGCTTGTATTCAGGCTTTACGGGTTTGCGAATGTCGGCTTCCATCTGAGCGAAAACAGCGCGACGATGGACTATAACGGCGTACTTTGCGACGCGGACGTCGAGCGGCTCGAGACGCTTGCCAATCAGGTGATCATCGAGAATCATAAGATTCGCGCGTGGTATCCGTCCGAAGAGGAAATAAAGAACCTCGCGTACCGCAGTAAGAAGGAGCTTACGGGCCCGATCCGGCTTGTGGAGATTGAAGATATCGACCTCTGTGCGTGCTGCGTGCCGCATGTAAGGGGCACAGCGGAAATCGGATGCATGAAGATCCTGTCCCGCGAGAATTATAAAGGCGGCGTCCGTCTTCATTACATCGCGGGGTTCCGTGCCGTGGAGCATTACCGGGCAAGCCTTAAGTTAATCGCGGAAGCCGGGCAGCGGCTTTCCGTTAAGCCGGATGGCATCGTATCCGCAATCGAAAAACTGTTAAATGACAATAAAGAACTGAATTACCGGCTCGTGGAAGCAGACCGGGCTTCAGCGGCTGCGAAAATCAAAGATTCATGTACGCCGGAGGCACCCGACAGGCTGCTTCTGTTTCTTCCGGGCGACGGCAGCGTGCTCCGCTTCGCGATGGATACGGCCGAGCAGTACGTGAAGGGGGTATGCGCAATCTTCAGTGGGGACGAAGAGCGCGGATACCGTTATCTTCTTGAGTGCCCGGGCGGAAATGTGACGGTGATTCAGAAAGCTCTTAAAGAAGAACTCGGAGCGAAGGGCGGCGGACCGGCGCATTCGGTAAGCGGAAGAGCGGATGCCAAGGAAGCGGATATCCGGAAACTGTTTGAACGGTTTTGGTGATGTGACGGCATCAGTGTGGCATTTGCCGCAGGCGTAAGCGCGGAGAGGGGCAATATGGAAGTTTATCAGGGACACAGAATATCCGGGCAGATTGCAATCGGAACGGTTTATCTGAGAAGGGAAGACTGCGAGCGGGTTACACCGGTTCCGGTAGCCGATCCGGAAGCGGAAATCAGACGCTATGAAGCGGCTGTTTCGCAGGCGGCGGGAGAGCTGCGCGCACTTTCCGCGAAGGCGGAGAAGAACGTCGGCAGCTGGAACGCGCGGATTTTCGAAGTGCACGCGATGATGACCGAGGATGTCGACTACCGTGAGGAAGTGGTACGGACCATCTTAAGCCGAAGCCTCTGCGCGGAGTATGCCGTGTACCTTGCGGGAGAGCATTTCTCGAAGATGTTCTCCGATATGGAGGATGATTATTTCCGCGCAAGAGCGCAGGACGTGAAGGATATTACGGAACGGCTTATACGGATTCTCTCAGGCGGGAAGGAAGCGGCCGACCCCGAGGAGCCGCACATTCTTGCGGCAAGGGACCTGACGCCCGGTAATCTCGTAAGACAGGACAGGAGCCGTATCCTCGGAATCGTGACCGAGCAGGGAACGGCTTATTCGCATGTTGCGATTCTTGCAAGAAGCATGGGCATTCCGGCGCTTACCGGAATTACCTTAGACCCCGGAATGAACGGTCGGAAGGCCATTCTGGACGGAAGCCGCGGCGTTTTGATCGTGGATCCCGATGCCGCCGCCGTGAAGGAATATCTGCGCATCCTGGCGGAGAGCGCAGAGCACGAAGAAAAGCGTAAGAGTCATGCATCTGAGCCGTCCGTAACCGCAGGAGGCAAGCGGATTCCGCTCCGCGCGAACATCGGTGACCCTGCGGAAGCCGAAACCGCAAGACAGTACGGCGCCGAAGGAATCGGACTGCTTCGGACCGAGTTTCTTTTCTTAAACGCTGCGCAGGCGCCCACAGAAGAGGAGCAGTATGCCTATTACCGGAAAGTCACGGAAGCGATGGGAGATCTTCCGGTCGTAATCCGTACAATCGATATCGGAGCGGACAAGCCCGCGCCGTGTCTTCCGATGCCGAAGGAAGAAAATCCCGCCCTCGGGCAGCGCGCCATCCGTGTATCGCTTGCCGACCGGGAACTCTTCAAGACGCAGCTCCGCGCCGTATTCCGTGCGGGTGCAGGGAAGAACGTTTCGGTGCTCTATCCGATGATTACTTCCGAGTGGGAGATGAAGGAGATTGCCGGGATTGTCAAAGAAGTGAAAGAACAGCTGCTTTCGGAGGGGATTGACGCGTCCTCCGTCCGGCAGGGAATCATGATTGAGACGCCCGCGGCAGCGCTGATCAGCGACCGCCTCAGCGAATATGCGGACTTCTTCAGCATCGGCACCAATGACCTTTCACAGTACGTCCTTGCCGTGGACCGCAAGAACGTTTCGATGGCGCGTTATTACGACCCGCATCACGAGGCGGTATTCCGTCTGATTGCGATGACGGTCGGAAATGCGCACCGGAAGGGCATTCCGGTCTCGGTATGCGGCGAACTGGCTGCCGATACGGCCGTTACGGAGCAATTAATCGCCCTCGGAGTGGACGAATTGTCGGTTTCCCCGTCACTTTTGGCGGAAGTGCGTCAGGCCGTCCGTTCCTGTAAGGCGTAATCCCCGTCCGCGCCTTATCCCGCCTAGGTTCCCGCAATGAGAAAAAAGTGCAAAAAAATACACTTTTTGTGAACAAAATGTGTTGACAAGTGCCGGTAATCGTGGTAGTTTTAAAATGCAGTCAGGTGGATAGACAGACCTACAAGTCGTGTATTTTCAGGGCTTGCCGGTTTGTTTTTTGTTTTTTGGGAGCAATCTTGAGAACGGCGGTTGATGTGCAAGAAATTTTTAAGGAGGTACTGGTTCATGACTGGTACAGTAAAGTGGTTCAACGCTCAGAAGGGTTATGGTTTCATCAGCAATGATGAGGGCGGCGAGGATGTATTCGTTCATTTCTCCGCTATCCAGAGCGAAGGCTTCAAGACTCTTGAGGAAGGCCAGAAGGTTTCCTTCGAGACCGAGCAGGATCCTAAGGATTCCAAGAAGCTCAGAGCTGTCAACGTTGTTGCTATGTAATTGATAATTGCATCGAAACAGTACGTGAACGCACAAAAGAAGAGCTGCAGAAGTGCCTGCAGCTCTTTTTCTGTGCGGTTTTTTATTCGTCCGTGACGTGCTTTACTGTTGATTCTTATACGCAACGTATTCTTCAAGGCACATATTAAGATCATGCATTTCGGTCGCGGCCTCAACGCCGACATACCGGAAATGCCACTGCTCATAGGTAATGCCCGTAATCGCCGTCTTATCGGAAGGATAGCGGAGGATAAAGCCGTACTTGAAACAGTTTGCACGGAACCATGCATAATCATACTGTTCGTTGTCGAGCACCCAGATATCGAACCCGAGACCCGTACGGTGATCGCTCGCGTTGCCCGGAATCGTGCGGGGCGGATTGATGCTCTTGTCGCGGTTCTGCCAGAAGCGGTCCTGCGTCGCGTAATTCCGGTAAGCGCCGGTCTGCGAAATCTTCACGCCGTAAC
>JAGAES010000105.1 GCA_017613055.1 Lachnospiraceae bacterium
ATAAGCTGAAGGACGTGCTTGAAGAGGTTCCGCGTGTACGTAAGGACTTCGGCGAGCCGCCGCTTGTTACTCCGTCCTCCCAGATCGTCGGAACTCAGGCGGTTCTGAACGTGGTTCTCGGAGAACGCTACAAGATGGTTACAAAAGAATCTAAGAAGATTCTCTCCGGTGAGTTCGGCCAGACGATTAAGCCGTTCGATCCCGAGGTTCAGAAGAAGTGCATCGGCGATGTGAAGCCGATTACCTGCCGTCCGGCAGACCTTATCGAGCCGCAGCTTCCGAAGTTCAAGGAAGAGTGTAAGCAGTGGATTCAGCAGGATGAGGACGTTCTTTCCTACGCGCTGTTCCCGCAGGTTGCAACCGAGTTCTTCAAGTACCGTCAGGCGCAGCAGACCGGCGTTGACGTAACGAAGGCCGATGCCGCCACTAAGGCTTATCCGGTATAATCGCAATTCATAAGAATCTACAAACAGTCGTCCGGTTTTCGGACGGCTGTTTTTTCGTGACAGAACAGTGGGAGTGTGTTATAATATCATAATAAGCATTTGGGGAAAATGTGATGGAGAATGATGATTCTTTAGCATCGATCTGCAGGCAGTTTACGGACGAACCGGTGACGGAAACCGAAACGGTGACGGAGGGACACATCAACGATACGTTCTTTGTGAAGACCGGGACAGGCCGTTATGTACTTCAGCGGCTGCAGCCGAAGATGGACGCGTCGAAACTGTTATATAACTACGGGCTGTATTCGGAGGTTTGCGAAGCGGACGGATGGCTTTATCCGAAATGGATGTGTTGTAAGGACGGGACGTATTATCATACGGATGCTTCGGGGCAGAAGTGGCGGATGTATCCTTACATCGAAGCCGAAACCTTACAGGCACCGCTTACAAAGGAACAGCTTTACGCCTGCGGAAAGGGTCTTTCGAGACTTCACGGGATTCTTCAGAAACTCCCCGCGGAACCAAAGCCGGTGTATCCGATACTCCACGATCTCAGTGCGTATTACAGACGTTACCTCGCGACGCTTTCGGGCGATAACCTGTGCGAAGAGAGCCGTGTTCCGGAGATAGAAGAACAGATTCGGGCAGGAATCGAGCGGTTCCTTCCGGCCGGTGAGAGAGAGAATAATTGCGAAGCGGACGATATCCGCATCATCCACGGCGACGCAAAGCTTTCCAATATCCTGTTTCGTGACGGTGAAGTCGTCGGAATGCTTGACTGGGATACAGTCATGCGCGGGTCCGCATCCGAAGAACTCGCGGACTGCATCCGGTCGTGTTTAGTAAACAGAGGAAGCTTCGACCGGGAAGCGGCAGACATTATCGTTCAAGGATACCGAAGCGGAACGGAAGAAGCGGAAGCAATTGTGTCACATTTGCCGCGGGCATTTGATAAAATCAATTTCGAGTTGGCGCTTCGCTACTACACGGACGCGATTTCCAAAGAAAAAGTTTTTAAAGAAAGATACCCGGGGTACCGGCTCGAAAGAGTTCGGGAACTTCTCGGGGTGACATGGAGGTAATTATGGCAGACAGACCGACACCGCCGTGGGCGGATCAGATTCCGGAAGGCAGTTTTATATCGTGTGCGCCGACCTACCAGGTCGGGAAGCTTTTTAACCGGTTTCATGAGGACCGGTATACCGCAAGTAACGGGATGAAGATGAAGTATTGGTTCTTTGACCCGACCGAACACGGCTTTCCGAAAGGAAAAATCTATCCGGTTTTAATTTTCTTCCACGGGGCAAGCAATTCTCTCGTCGGGGATGTCTGCATCAATTATACCGGCGCGGAGCTTTATGCTTCGGACGCCTACCAGAAAACCATAGGCGGAGCCTATATTCTGATTCCGGTTGCGAACGAGTATCGGAACGAGGAGGGCCGTACGGCCGGCACCTGGTCTACGGAATATGTCGAGCCGACGCACGAACTGATTCAGTCGGTGCTTAAGGAGAACGGCGCGGACGCCGGGCTTCGTTTCCTGTTCGGGAATTCCGCAGGCGCGCGGTTCGTGTTTCGGATTGCGGATGTTTATCCGGAAGCTTATGATGTTTTGATTCCGGTCGGAACGACGGATGTTTCGACCGATGAGCGGCTTCGCGAATTCGAACGCTGCGGGTTATGGCTGTTCTATGCCATCGGCAGGCGCGACGAATTCAATCCGTATGCGGAGAAGATTGAGCCGCAGCTTGCAAGACTTCAGTCGATGAAAAACTGCTTCCTTTTCGTTCCGGACTGGGTTTATAACGGAGACGGCGGCATTGCGTCCATCATCGGCGGGATTGAGATGGGCCAGCACTGTCTGATGAACGAAGTGCAGGCAAATCTGATGTTCGACGACGGTACGCCGATGGACGAAAGGCTTCCGCGCGGCATGACGGGCTGGATTTCGGATGTTCTTAAGGAGCGCGGGAATGAGCGGTAAGAAACCGGCAATCTATATGGATCACGCGGCAACCTCGGCGGTTTCCGAGCGGGCTTATCAGGCGATGCTTCCGTACTTCCGGGAACAGTTCGGAAACCCTTCAAGCCTTCACGGACCGGGGCTTTCCGCTAAGAAAGCCGTTCAGGAAGCGCGCGCGAAGATTGCAACGCTTCTCGGCTGCGAAACCAACGAAATCCTGTTCACTTCGGGCGGGACTGAGGCCGATAACTGGGCAATCAAAGGGTATCTTCCCGGAAACCCGGACAAAGGGAAGCATATCATCACATCGGCAATCGAGCACCCGGCTGTGCTTCGGACATGCGAAGCAATGAAACGGTTCGGATATGAACTTACGGTGCTTTCGCCGGACAGCTCCGGAAGAATCAATCCGGCCGATATGGCTGCCCGTATCCGTCCTGACACGGTGCTGATTTCGATTCAGACGGCGAACAACGAAATCGGAACGGTTCAGCCGGTTGAAGAGATTGCTTACATAGCGGAAGAGCACGGCATTGCGTTTCACACCGACGCCGTTCAGGCGGTCGGAACGCTTCCGATTCGGCTTAAGGACAGCAGGATTACGATGCTTTCCGCAAGCGCCCATAAATTCGGCGGACCGAAGGGCGTCGGCTTCCTGTACGTAAGAAACGGCACGAAGCTTGAGCCGCTTCTTCACGGCGGCCCGCAGGAGAAACGCATGCGCGCAGGCACGGAGAACGTTGCCGGCATCGTCGGTACGGCGGTGGCGCTTGAAGGGGCGCTTTCGGAGAATTATCAAAAAGTAAAAGAACTCCGCGGTTACATGCAGGACCGGATCACCGCGGAGATACCGGATACCCGCGTGAACGGGGCGGGAGCCGGCCGTCTTCCCGGGAACTTAAGCGTAAGTTTCGGCGGCGTGGAAGCGACGTCTTTACTTGTCTTTCTGGACCTTGCGGGCATTGCCGCTTCGGGCGGTTCGGCCTGCTCGTCGGCAGAGAACAAGCCTTCTGCGGTTTTGCAGGCAATCGGCGTATCGGAGCCTTACCTTTCGGGAACAGTCCGGTTCTCGCTCTCGCCTGAGAATACGAAGGAAGAAGCGGATTATGTGGTTCAGGTGTTAAAAGAAAGTGTTGGGAAACTGAGATAATAAATGTGTGGCATTTTGCGGAATGCGGAAAGTGGAAATTATGAAGACAAAACTTAAGTGGATCATCCCGGCTGTATCGGCAGCGGTTCTGGCGGCAGTCGGAGGAATTCTTGCGCTGACCGGCGTGTTCGGAAAGAAAGGGCCGGACGAAGAGAAGAAGGACAAGTTTGTCCTTGCTGCGGCAGTTTATCCGGAGTTCAAGCAAAAGCCGGTGCTTCCCGACGTGGACTGGGAGGACGAGGAGTACATCGAAGAGCACTACGAAGAACTGGAAGCGATGCTTGAAAAATACGATGAGACTTCGCAGGCATATGCGGAGGAACTCCTTGTACTCAGAAAGGAACTCTCGGAATACGGGCGGGAGAAAGCGTTAGGCGCCGTAGCGAAGTTTACGGAAGAGAGCATGATTACGTTTCTTTCAAACCGGAACGGCGAGAACCGCGTGTATTCGCCGATCAATCTTTATCTGATGCTCGGCATGCTTTCGGAAGTGACGGACGGAAACTCACGGAAGCAGCTTTTGGAGCTTGCGAATGCGGATACCGCGGAGGACCTTCGTGCCCGTTCCAAGGCGCTTTTCGATAACCTTTATAAGGACGACCCGTCCGGTACATGCAGGCTCGGGGCATCTTTCTGGCTTTCCGATGCGGAGACGGGATATAAAAAGAAAACGTTAGACATTCTTGCGAAGGAGTATTATGCGTCCTCATTTTCCGGAAAAATGGGAAGCGCCGAATACAATAAGCAGCTTCATAAATGGATAAACAGCCAGACCGGGAACCTTTTAGAGGATGCCGTCAACGACCTCGAATTCAAGGATTATACGGTATTCGCGCTTGTAACGACGCTGTATTTTGACGCCAAATGGGAAGAGCAATTCAATGAGAGCAGGACGGAAGATGACATCTTCCATGCAGAGTCAGGCGATGTAACGGTTCCGTTTATGCATGAGGCTAAGGTCGGTTCCTACTATACCGGCGACCGCTTTACGGCTGTGGCGAAGGATCTCGCGACAGATTTTTATGTCGGGGAAGGTATGGGAGAGATGATGTTTATTCTTCCGAACGAGGGCGTTTCCGTTGATGAGCTGCTGACGGATCCCCAGGTTATGGAATACATTAAGCAATCCTATATGTATCCGAACCGGAATGTTGCGAAAATCCATCTTTCGGTGCCGCGGTTTGATATTTCCTATAAAACCGATATCATTTCGAATCTGAAAGCGTTGGGTGTGACGGATATCTTTCAAGCGGGGACGGCGGATTTCTCGCCGCTTCTTGATGATCCGTTATTCGTTGACGAAGCGAAGCATGCCGCACGCGTTATGGTCGACGAGAACGGCGTGAAGGCCGCGGCGTTCACATTTGTAACCGAAACGAAGGGTGCGGCAATGGAGGAGAAAGATTTCTACTTCACGCTTGACCGGCCGTTCCTGTTCGTAATCCGTTCGGAGGCGGGCATTCCGCTTTTCGTCGGCGTGGTAGAAAATCCGTAACGGCCTGTCCGTTGCATTTTAAAAAGGATAAGCGTATACTGTTAACAGGTGTTTTAGCGTAAGAATAAAGAAGACGGAATTGGTGAACGATTGGGCCGGAGGCTTTCTGCGATGAAGACTGTACAAAGCATCCAATTGGATTTTATGATGGCGCTGATCGGAGTCTGCGCGGGTTTTGCCGTGCTGGTTCTCTTTTCGAAAGCGCTTCCGAAGAAAAGGCGGCTGGTGATTATCACAATTGAACTGACTGCCATGTTTCTTCTGTGGTTTGACCGGTATACTTATATCTATAACGGGGATCCCGGCAGGGCGGAGTTTTTCCTTCACCGGATGGGAAATCTGGTGATTTTTGCCCTGATGCCGTTTTGCTCTTTCGTATTTGCCCATTACATCATGAACATCCTTCAGGAGGATCATCATCTGACGCCGCCGAAGCGTCTCGGGGTCGTGATGGGGCTCGCGCTTGCCGGCGTAGCGGTTGTTATTGCTGCGCATTTCACGGACTTCTTTTATTACTATGATGAGGCGCACGTATATCACCGCGGGGACGGTTTTCCGTTCTGTTTTGCGATTCCCGTGATCACGATTGTGCTCTTAATCTGGGTGGTAATCGAATACCGGAAGTATTTCAGCAGAATCATCTTCCTGTCCCTGCTCCTGTTCCTGCTCGGGCCGATTGCGGCTGCCGTGATTCAGGTTTTCACCTACGGCCTGTCGCTTCTTAACATTGCCATAGCAGTCACTTCGATACTGATTTACATTTTCGCTTATCTTGACATCAATGAGAAAGTCGACCGGGCAAATGCCATACGGTTTGAACATCTTGAGGAGCAGCGGAGGCTTTCCGAAAGACTATTCGAACAGACTGCCAAAGCGCTTGCAAACTCCATCGATGCGAAAGATGAATACACCAGGGGTCATTCCATGCGTGTCGCGGATTATTCGGTGAGAATCGCGAAGCATCTCGGCAAGGATGACGAGGAATGCCGTAAGATTTATTATACGGCGCTGCTGCATGACGTAGGAAAGATCGGTATCGCGGACAGCATTATCACAAAGAACGGAAGACTTACCGAAGAGGAATACAGCGTAATCAAGCAGCATCCGGTCATCGGGGATCAGATTCTGTCGAGTATCAGTGACTATCCGTTCCTCGGCATCGGCGCGCATTACCATCATGAGCGATATGACGGGCATGGCTATCCGGACGGACTCCGGGCGGAAGAAATTCCCGAGGTGGCGAGGATTATATCGGTTGCCGATGCGTACGACGCCATGACTTCGAACCGAAGCTACCGTCTTGCGATTCCGCAGCAGCTTGTCCGGGAAGAAATCGTGAAAAACTCGGGAACACAGTTTGATCCGGTTATCGCGCAGGCGATGCAATATCTTATCGATATCGACGAGTCCTATATGATGAAGGAAATTGCCGTGAGTAAGGAAATCAGCGGCAGCGGAAGATTCTCCTGCGAAGCCTTCGGAAGCGCAGTATCGGAAGGCATCCTGATTTCCTCGAATGTCGTCCGGATTCAGTTCGATTATGAAACCGCAGAAGATACGAACAGTATAGACCGGTACCCGGCCATTATCCTTTTTGATTCGCTGGATTCGCACCTGTACCGCGATGAGAAATCCATCCGCGAGATGCTTTCTTTCGAATACGGGCAGATTCGTTTCGACGGTACCGTGAATGTAATCGGCGCGAGAAAGATGGAAGTCCGGAAGGATTCCGACGCGGAGTACACGCCTAAGAATTCCGATGAGCGCGTGAAGACGTATGAAATCGAAGCGGTCCGCATAAGAGACCATGCTTTGATTAAGATTGACAACGGCAGCGAGAGATTCGACGTGATCGTGGCATTTCCCGACTGTACAAGGTTTGCCTATATCGGGCTGACGGGTGCGCAGTGCATCATCAGTAACGTAAAAGTGACGCACTCGGAGATTGAAGCTTCGGCGGACAGCATTCCGCGGATTGCCGAAGAAATCAGTTATATCAAAGAGAATGAGGGAGATATCCCGAATGTCCAGATCGACAGCTTCCGGTCGGATTCCTCCGAAGGCATCAAGGTTGATCGGGACCTTAGGATTACGTTCCATTCCATGAGCCTTCCGACGGCAAGACTGATATGGCATTGTCCGTATATTCTGCTGTTCCGGTCCGATGACGGAAAGGTGCGGGGAAAGAATTATCACGAATTCGGGCTCATAAGACTCGACGGAGAGTACTGGGACGGTGAGAATGTCAAGAATACGTCCACGATGACGAAGAAGGCGTCTTTCGAAGGCTGGGAGGTCTGGAAGAGAGCACATAAGGCCGGCGTGGATGTCACCGTGCTGCTTAAGAGGGACGGAAACCGGATTTCCGTGACGACCGATAACCTCGGCGTACTGATTGAGAACACGACACTTCTTCCGGAGGACACCGGCGATGTCTATGTCGCCCTGACCGGAGACCAGTGTGCGTTAACGAATATCCGGATTCAATAAGATTTCATGAAGAAGGGGCTGCCGCTTAGCGACAGCCCCTGTTTTTGGTATCAGGCATATTGTTTTATCAATCATCCGGTTTCTTGCCGGTTCCGCCGCAGGCAGGACACTTCTTGGTGCCGTGGCACTGCTCGCATTCACATCTGCCGGCGCCGTTACAATCCGGGCAGATCTCGCCGTTGCCTTCCTTACCGGTTCCGTTGCAGCGCATGCACTCAACAACTCCGGTGGCGTCACAGCGCTCGCAGTCGCCGGTTCCACAGCATACCGAGCAGCCTTCGTCCGGCTTTCTCGGCTCACCGCCGGGTTCACCGCCGGGCTCTCCTCCGGGTTCACCTCCGGGTTCGCCGCCCGGTTCACCGCCCGGTTCCGGTCCCGGCGGGTTGTCGGGCTCGGGGGCAAATGCCACAGCGTTATCGATATGCACTTCCGACTGTACGTGTATTCCGGCTTCGTCCGTAACGCGCTGCACGGTTTCCTCTGCCCGCTGCATTACTTCGTCCGTCTGGGACTTCGGGCAGTTGGCATTGACAACTGTCATGTTGACGGTGCCGCCGTCTTTCAGGTAGCCGTCCTGCTCGGAAAATCTTACAATGTCCTCTACCGCGCCGTCAATGCCGCGTCCGACGATCGCACAGCGATCCTCGAGCTTCTGCGCATCCTCATTCAGCGCCTGGTAGGCGATGACTTCCTGTCCGGTCACGAACAGAAGGAAATCGGGATTGATGCTTACCTCAACCGCAAAATCATAATGCTCCGGCGCCTTGTTCTTAAGCGCGTCCTGCACCGGATCCGGGAGGGTGCTGCCGGGATTTCCGTTATCACCGGTATCGCCGCCCGGTGTGGTTGTCTGATTGACCGGCTGCTCAGTGGGAGTCTCGGTTGTAGGGGTGTTCTTCTTGCCGCACCCGGCACATACGAGAATCATCACCGCACAAAGCAGATATGTGAAAAAACGTTTTCTACTCATGGAAGTTCTCCTCCTTTGCCGTTTTCTTAAGGCAAAAGTACCATAAAATGCGGGAGTTGTGCAAGTGCCCCGCGGACACCGGCAGCACGCACAGGGGATTTCACGGTAATAAATCGCGAAAAATGACAAGGGGATTGTCATTTGCAATCAAAAAGACCGCGCAAACGCACGGTCTATCTTCACTTTTTACAGCTTTCTCCGGCTTTCTTTTCTTTTACGGAATACGGAATACTCCTTGAATCCAATCCCGCGAAGTATCACGGCGACCTCGTCGAATTTGCCGCCGACACGCTCGGGGATGTGCGCATCCGAACCGATGGTGACGGACGTGCCGCCGAGCTCAAGGTAGCGGGACAGAAGCGCCTCGCTCGGATTCAGGGCGCCGCCGCGGGCGAGACGGGAAGTGTTAATCTCGAGGCATTTGCCGCGTTTGATTAATTCTTTCAGTATCCTGTCGGTAAGATATTCGTACTTCGCCATGTCAATCGTTACGCCCTCAGGGACGTAGCGGAGTATGTAATCGAGATGCCCGTACGTATCAAAGCAGTCGTAGTGTGTGACGCTGTAGAGCACCGATTCAAAGTACATCCGGACGATGTCATCGGCACTGCGCGCGCCCCACCGTTCACGGTAATAGGGGTCAAAGTGGCCGATTACGTGCGTTGAGCCGATTACGAAATCGAACGGATACGAATTGACAAGTGCATCGCAAAGCTTTTTGTTCTCATCGCGGACATCCGGCTCGTCCCGGAGGCCGAGTTCGATGCCGATGCGCAAATCAATCGTTCCGCGGTACTTTTTCTTAAGAGCGGTCAGCGTTTCAAAGTATTGGTCCGGATCAAATACGAATTCCGTGAACCCTTTGTCATTGTGCTCCGGAAAGAAATAGTCCATGTGGTCGGTGACGCAATACGTCTTAAGACCTTTCGCAATCGCCGCCTCAATCATGCTCTCGGGCGAAGACTTGCTGTCGGTCGAAAAGGATGTGTGCGTGTGAAAATCTGCGTTTATCATACGTCTGCCTCCTTCAGGGAAGGATCAATCCCCGGCGTTGCCACGAGGGAATAGTTGGTGTAGTATACGACGAATCCGGGCTTGGCCCCGTTCGGTTTCTTCACGTTCTTTCTCTGCAGGTAATCGATTTCAATCTTGCCGCCCGCATTGCGCCCGGAAGAGTAGTACGCGGCAAGGCTTCCCGCGACCGCGAAAAGGCTGTCCGGCACCTCGCGTCCGCCGGTCCGGAGCACCACATGCGAACCGGGGATTCCCTTTGCGTGGAACCACCAGTCGCCGCCGTTCGCAAGCTGGAACGTAAGCTCGTCGTTCTGGTAATTGTTCTTGCCGACGTAAAGCTCAAACCCGTCCTGCGTCACGTACTTAAACGGTTTGCTTTTCGCGAGCTTCGGTTTCTTACCGCCGCCTTCCTTATGAAACTTCAGATAGCCGCATTCCGTGAGTTCCGCCCGGATCTGACTAAGGTCGGCTTCGCTGCCGGCAAATGAGAGCGACTCCCTTACCGATTCAAGATGTCGAAGTTCCGCTTCGCTTGCCGAAAGATGCTCTCCGAGCGCCTGCGCGGTACGGCGCAGCTTCGCATAGCGGTCGAAATACCGTTTCGCATTCTCCAAGGCGGTAAGCGTCGGGTCAAGCGGAATTTTGATTTCGTTTCCGTCATAGTAGTTTGTGCAGGTGAAAGACTTCGCACCCGGTTCGGCCGAGTAACCGTAGGTCGTCAGCAGTTCGCCGTAGATCCGGTAGGTGTCCTTCTTCTCGGTATCGGAAAGCTGTTTTTGTTGCAGGTCGAGCTTCTTCGCGGTCCGCTCAATCGCATTCTGAACGGTCTTGCGAAGCTCCGCGGAACGCGAACGCATACGCGTCTGCGCGTCCTTCTCCCGGTAGAACGAGAGCACAACCTCGCTCATCGATTCGTGAGGTTCGGCCGTATATTCCGGATAATCCGTATAAATCCGGAGCGAAAACGGCGCAAATTCAACGGGCATGCCGTCCTTCCGGTACACGGTCGGGGTGTAATCCGCGTTATTGATCTTCTTTCGAAGCCACAGAAGCATATCCTTTAAAGCCGAAAGGCCGTCTTCGGACAGTCCGTCCGCGGTCACCTCGGGAGAAATCCCCGCGCGGTGGCACAGCTCGTTCGCAATCACCGGCGAGAGACCGGTGAAACTTTGATAAAGCGCCGTACTTACCGGCGCAGGTTTCGCGGAAAGCACTTCGCGAAGGTTATCAAAGGAATCCGTCAGAACGGATAGTCTGCCCTCGGCCTTCGGAATGAACCAGCTCCGTCCGGGCAGCACCTCGCGGACGGAACTCATGAACGACGAAACGCGCTTGATGCTGTCTAATATCGTATTCTGCTCATCGCAGAAGATGATGTTCGAATGTTTGCCCATCAGCTCGACAATCAGGTACTTCACGCACACGTCGCCGAGTTCGTTCAGATGCTGAAGCCGGAACCTGACGACGCGCTCCAGATCCGGCTGCTCAATATCAAGAATTCTTGCATTTCCGAGATGCTTCCGCAGAAGCATGCAGAAAGCCGGAGCCGTCAGCGGTGCCGGTTTCGTGTCCGGACGCAGGCACGCAAGCGGGAGAGAAGCGTTCGAGGAAAGCTGCAGAATATAGGTTTCGTCGCTCTTCACGGTCAGTATCAGTTCGTCCGGTTCAGGCTGGCTGATTTTCGTAATCCGCCCCCCGGTAAGCCGGTCTTTCCACTCCGAAACAAGGCACGAAAGTGTAATGCCGTCAAATGCCATAGCCGCGTTCCTCCCCTCTTCAAGTTGCCCATAGTATATCACATTTCGTTTGACATTGCTACGGAAAATCCTTATAATATAATAGAATATCTATGGAGAAATGAACCGCTTATGATTTACCGTCTGGAAAAGAAATTCGGGAAATACGCCGTCACGAATCTGATGCGTTACATCACGGCGATGTACATCATCGGATGGATTATTTCCTATGTCAGTCCCGCATTCTATGCCGAGTGGCTGATGCTTGACATCGACAAAGTCGCGAAGGGACAGGTATGGCGGTTCTTCACCTTCCTGATTCAGCCGATTGACGCGACAACGGGGTCTCCGGCTGACATTCTGTTCATGCTGATTTCCATCTACCTGTATTATTTCATAGGGACGATGTTAGAGAGACTGTGGGGCAGTTTCCGGTTCAATCTGTTTTATTTTTCGGGAATTCTGTTTAACATTCTTGCGGTTTTGATTATCTATTTCGGGACCTATCTGTATTACGGCGTCGGCACGTCGTTCCCGATTTCACTGGATTTTATCAATCTTTCGATGTTCCTTGCGTTCGCGGTCGAATTCGGGGAAATCAGCCTGCTTCTGTTTTTCCTGATTCCGGTCAAGGTAAAGTACATCGGAATCGTTTATGCAGTCATTGTGATTCTCCAGATTCTCGGGGAACTGTTCAGCGGAGATCCGATCGGCGTATACAGAGCCATCGCATTTTCCGTCGCAATGCTGAATTTCATCATCTTCTTTATCAATTCGCGGACCTACCGAAAGGTCGGCGTAGGCAACATGAAGCGGCGTTTCAATTATGCGGCCTCGGTGCGAAAGGGTGAGAAGGAAGCGCAGGTTGTCGGAACGAACAGCGCCGGCAAGACGGTTATCACGAGACACCGCTGCGTCGTGTGCGGACGGACCGAGCTTGACGACCCGGAGCTGGAGTTTCGTTTCTGCTCCAAATGTGAAGGTAATTACGAGTATTGCATGGACCACCTGTACACGCATGTTCACGTGGTGCGGGAACCCAAAGACAATACCGATGAGGAGAAGTAATCAGTCATATGAAATCTGAGAAAAATGCAATCGCACCCCTTTGCAAGGCGTACGATTCTCTTGCGTGGATGAACCTGACCGCGCATCTTTACAACCTTACGGAGGGGATCCGCGACGGGCAGTTCGGCATGGAAAAGACCGGGCTTTCGGCGGAACTTGACGGCATCTACGGCCGGCTGATCACCGAGATCCGGGATTACTTAGAGCGCGGCGAGGGAGCGCGGGAGAGTGTTCTTTCTGCGGTTTCGAAACTTCGCGCTGAGGTTGTGAACCGCTCCGAGCAGGTGCAGGTTTTCACCGATTCCCTGCAGATTTACGAGTATCTTCTGAACCGGACGGAATACTCCTTCCGCGAAGAAGAGAAGCCGTTCGACGATGAAGAGGAAGCAAGAGATCTGCTCCGCATGATTTTTGCGTCGAAGGATCCGACCGAGGTTAACCTCCGGATCCAGATGATGGTTTCCCAGCTTCCGGTCCGGCTTACGAAGAAGCGTTTCTTTGATTTGATTAAGGACAGTTTTTCGATATACGGAAACTCCGACGTGGACGCCCTTCTCGGGTTCCGCTACCGGATTCTTTCGGCAGCCGCGTTACAGGAGGAACCGAAGGAGAATGTGTTCGCGGATTACCGGAAACTGCTTGCCGCGCTTGCCGCGGCCGACGCGGACGGAATCGATGCGGACGCCTGTACGGAGTGGCAGGAGCATATTGCGGACAGCGCCGATGCGCTTCGGACGGATGCGGACTATCTGCTTGCCGTTCAGGAATGCATCAATGCGTTTTATACGGTCGTGCTTTTAGACCCGGACAGTGCCGATGAGCAGACGAAAGGGCTGATGCTTCCTGCGGTCGGAGCGATTGCGGAATTCGGGCTTTCGCTTCTTGCCGGACGGCAGGAGGAGCTTCGCGAGAGCGCGCTTGCACCGGCATTTGCCTATATGGAAGGAAGGCTGGAGCCTCTTTCCGAGAAGGTCCTTAAGGATGAAGCGAAGATCGACGCGTACTGTGAGCGTGAAGAAGGCTTTCGTGAGAGTGAAGAGGGACAGAGAGTGCTTCTTGCGAAGAAACTCATGTCGACGTCCTCATTTGCCCGCCTTACCGAAGAAAGCGTCGTAATGGTTGACAGGGAACGGCTCGGGGAAGTGACCAAAGAAGTGCTTTCGGTTCTCGAAGCCGGCATGGAAGGCCGTACCAAGGCTTACAACCGTTCGATTATGGCATCGGTTCTGAAGGAGCTTCCGGTGTTTTTCAATTCCCATACCGAAGTAATGAATTACGTGCTCCAGTCGCTTCATAACTGCAGTAACGAAGGCGAAAAGCGCGGCGCGGTGGCCATGCTTAAGAACCTGCTTCGCGGAGAGTAAAACCATGATTCATGTCAGCAAACAACTGATGATTCCCGCCGGACAGGAGGAGAAGCGGAAGAAGCTTACGGCCCAGCTTAAGAAACGCAGGCCTTCGCTTCGGACGGTTTACTGCATCATCCTGCCGACGACCGACGGAGGAATTCTCGAGGTGATTCCGCTTTATGCGCTGCCGCTTGAGGCCCGTGACCATGACATTACGGTTCTCGGCGTGAGCGAAGGGAAGAATCCGGCGCTTGAGCTCGTGGAATCGATGATCGGCGAGGTCTACCGGGAGACCGGCGGATTTGACGTCCGGGAATACTATCTGAAAGAAGAATAATTACGGCAGGGAACCGGTCCGGAAAGGAGGATATGTGGATATATTTCTTTTGATCTTAAAGATTATCGGCATAGTCCTTCTGTGCATTATCGGGCTGGTGCTTCTGATTCTCGCGGCGCTTCTGTTCGCACCGTTCCGCTACGAGATAGCGGCCGAAGGAGACAAGAACGGTCCGACGGCGCATGCCGACATCAGAGTCCGGTGGCTGCTCCGGATTGTCAGCTTCCGGATGCTTTACGACGTGCCGGGAGACCAATCGTATAAAGTGAAAGTATTCGGGATTACGGTAGCGAAATCCGACGGAAAGAAAGAAGAGGAAGACGCAAAGAAACCGGAAGAAACCGGGGCTAAGAAGCCCGCGGAAGCGAAGGAAGAAGCCAAAGCGGAGAGTGCGGAAAAGCCTCCTGCGGCAGAGCCTGTTACGAAACCGGAAGCCGTAACCGGGGAACCCTCCGTAACCGTTGAGACCGTTTCCGAAGAGAAACCGCCCGAGGCGAAAGAAGAAGCGGGGGAAACGGAAGCCGCTTCGGAAGAGAAACCGGACGGGGCGGACAGTGCCGCAGAAGAGACCGGCGAGCACAAGCCGGAGCTTTCCGAGGAACTATCCGATGCGCTTTCCGGTAAGAAGAAAGGCAAACTCCGCGAGAAGATCGACGGGCTTAAAGAGAAGGCCGATTCTTTAAAGGATTCGCTTGAAGCAATGGGAGCGCTGTTCCTTAAGAAGAAAGGGCTTTTACAGAAGTACATCACGAAGAAGTCCACGAAGAAGGCAATCAAAACGGCATGGACGAACGCCTTCTGGGTGCTCCGCCATATCTGCCCGAAGAAATATCACGGAAGCGTTGAGTTCGGACTCGATGACCCGGCGCTGACCGGTGAAATCTGTGCGGGAATCTCTCCGTGGTATCCGATGATTTCGGATTACGTGAAGCTCACCCCGAATTTCGAACCGGGGATTCACGCGAGCGGAGACCTCTACCTGAAAGGAAGGATCCGGCTCTTCGGAATTCTGCTTCGGGCATGGAGGGTCTACCGCGACAAGAACATAAGAAAAGTACTCCGCGAGGCGGAGAAGGTAAAGAATACACTTACAAAAACACCGGACGAAGTAAAGGAAATCTTCGGCAAGGCCGCTTAAGCGGGGAAAGGATGAGAATATGTCAAACGTAAACGAAACCGTACAGGGACTTCTCAGGGGAATGGAGGGCTTCGTCACAACGAAGAGCGTTGTAGGGGAAGCGATTACGATGGAAGACGGAACGGTGCTTCTTCCGCTTGTCGACGTATCCTTCGGCGTTGCTGCAGGAGCCTTTAACAAGGATGCCGCCAAGGACGGCGATACTAAGAAGAAGACACTTAATGACCGTGTGGCAGGCGGACTCGGCGGAAAGCTTTCTCCGTCCGCGATTCTCGTGATTAAAGACGGCAACACCCGTCTGATTACCGTAAAGGATACCGATACGCTGACCCGTATCTTCGATATGGCGCCCGAAGTAATCAACCGCGTGCGCTCCATGTTCAAGAAGAAGGATGAGGAGCTTAACATCGACGATGCCAAGGTGGATGAAGCCGCCAAGGAGCTTCTCGAGAAGTAAGAAAAAAGGAGACCTGCCCGCCGGAACCGGCGGACAGGTCTTTTTTATTGTTCGGAATAGGGCTCCCAGTTTTCGTACGGAAGCATATGACTCAGCTTTTCAATCGTCCTCTGCTGCGACTTATAAACGGAAGCCAGCGACTGCTTCACCGAAAGCGTATTGTTCTGTCCCGCACTCGAAATGTGCGGCAGGTCTTCGGGAACCGTCCCCTTCTTATAGTAGGTCCCGAAATACCAGAGCGAGTAAGTGACGCCGCGTTCTTTACAGATGTCGGTTACATACCGGTGCGTGTAAATGTGATGCTGGTGGCCGTATTCGCCCTCCGCGTTGTGCGTCACGATGCAGTTCCACTGCTTATAATTGATGATCGTGCTGAGGTCCGCAAGGATATCCTTTTCCCAAAACTTCCAATTGCTTCTTTTCTTTCCGATTTTGTCCGGATAGGAAAGAATCAGCCCGACGCTTCCGGTCTTCTCCATCATCTCCTCGAATTCCGCTTTCCGCACTTCGTTGTCGCCGTTTGTGATTACGACAACGAACCAGAGGCCTTCAAGCAGATGGCCGCCGCCCCATATGAACTCATCGTCGGGATGCGCGACAATCATCAGGTTGTAAATGCCGCTGATCGGAAGTTCGTTCAGCTGTTCCTTGGTTACGGACGGAAGGGACAGGTAATGCGCGTTCTTGACGGCAAACGGCACGAACCACACCAGAAAGCCGATAATTAGTACTGCGATTACGGAAAGCACAATCCGCCGTTTCTTTTTTTTCTCCATATTGTTCTCCCCCTTCTTAAACAGTATATCACATTTTCCGAAAATGAAAACAGCGAATCCGCATCGCCTGTGATTCTTTGTTGTGTTCCCGCAAGGATTGTGTTATAGTTGGTTGGAATGATGGATTGCGGCAAGGAGCCGCACGGGGGACAATTACCATGCGTGAGACATTTCGAACCATACGGAGGAGAGACATCGCCGTTCTGTCGGGGATATCGCTTGTTCTTTTAGCGATTATCTTCGGGATGACCGGGACGTCCAATCTGTTCGGTTCCATGACGGACTGGGTCAGTCAGCACAGCGTATTGCCGGATTACTACCGGCAGACCTTTTATGAAACGGGGGATTTTCTCCCGGAACTGGCGCTTTCGCTCGGCAGCGGGCAGAACGCCTATTATTTCGGCTATTACGGATTTCTGAATCCGGTGATTCTTGTAAGTTATCTGTTCCCGGGCGTTTCGATGGTGACGTATCTGCAGGTCGCCTCCGTCGTGATGCTTCTCAGTGCGGTGTGGCTTTTCTTTCTGTGGCTTCGCCATATCCGCGTCGCGTTCGGGGAAGCCGTCTCGTTCGGGGACGGGGCAATCTATACGGCGACGGCGCTTTTCGCGTTCGCTTCGCCGCTTCTTTACCATTCCCATAAGCAGATTGTATTCGTAAACTACATGCCGTTTCTTCTTCTTGCGCTAATCGGCGCAGACCGGTATTTTCACCGGCGCAGGAAGGGGCTTCTTGCGGTTTCGGCAGCGCTTCTTCTGTTTACAAGTTATTTCTATGCGGTTCCGGGCTTCTGCGTCATTACGCTGTACGGCGTCTACCGGTTTTTCACCGTAACGGAGCATGTGACATGGAAAAAGTTTCTTCATAAAGGCTGCGGCTTTGCGCTCTGCATCGTAACCGGCGCAGCGCTTTCCGCAATCCTTACGGTGCCTTCGCTTCTGACCATCCTCGGCGGGCGGCAGAGCGGCGCGAAGGCCCGTATGGAGTTCCACTTTCTGCTGATCGGCGATATGGATCTCGCGGGTTCAATCTGCTACAGCGAGTATTCGATGGGCATGACGGCGATTACGTATCTGGCGCTCTGCGTGACGGCAATCGGTGCCTTTAAGAAGAAAAAAGATGCACCGAAGCAGCCCGCGGACGGCTTCCTTGCAATCGGCATTCTTCTGTGCGCATGGCTTCCGTGGATCCGCCTTGTTCTGAACGGTTTTCTTTATACGAGAGAGAAGATCCTGATTCCGTTCGTGCCGGCTGCCGCATTCCTTACCGCAAGAATGATTCATAAGATTCAGAAGGAAGAAATCAGCTTACGGACGTTCACGCTTTGTTCGGCCGGAGCCGTCGTTCTCGGAACGGTATCGTTTCTGTTCCGCATGGATCTTTGGTCCGTAATCGTTCTCCTCGTCGATTCGGGCATCAGTGTTTTTCTTCTGCATTTTGCCATGCGGAAGAAGAATCTGAATTATCTGTATATAACGGCAGGCTTGATTGCCGTTGCGGTCTGCGTCCGTTCGACGTTCCGCGATAATCCCGTGGAAAGAGCCTTTTCGGCGGGACTTTATGACAAGGAACGCGACCGGGCAATTGAAAGCGTGCTCGAAAAGGATGATGAACTGTACCGGAGCGCGGTTTTCACGAATACGAAATACGTTGTCAACCAGCTGCACGGTAAGCGTTTTCTGACGACCGGGTATTACTCGTCGCTCGGGAATTCCGATTACCTTGGGCTGTTATACAAAGACCTGGGGGTTGCGAATCCTTCGCAAAATGACATCTCTTACATGCCGCAGTCGGACATCTTTTTACAGACCTTTCTCGGAGTCCGATACATTGCTGCAGGGAACGCACCTGCCGGATGGAAAGAGCTTGTTCCGGATGCGGGCAAAACCGACCGGATTTATGCAAATCGGGAAGCGTATGCCTTGGCATTTGCCGCGGACAGACGCATGAGCCTTCGGGAATTCCGGTCGCTTTCGCCGGCAGACCGCGAGATCGCGCTGCTTTCCTACGCGGTGACGGAAGAGGACGGCCCGGACGTATACGTGTCGCCGCTTGAGGATACGGGAATCGAAGCCGATTTCGGAGCGGAACGGGACGCAAAGGGAAACTTGAATCTCGGTGTCTGCTTAGACCGTGAATTCACGGTGCCGGTTCCGGACTCTTTGGATGAGTATGTGTATGTCGTCACATTTCGCGTCGCGAAGCGGAGAAGAGAGTACATCTCGGTAACGGTTAACGGGATTACCAACGTGCTTTCGGGGACGAAGAACGCGCGCCCGAACGTCAACTTTGACATGAAGTTCGTCGTGTCGTCTTCGGAACCCTGTAACGAGCTTACGTTCCGCTTCACGGGTGAGAACGTGGTAATTTCGAAGCCGAGGATTCAGCGCATGCGCGTAAGCGAGGTGCGGGAAGCCGCGGAGCATATGACGATGGCAGCGGGCCTTAAGGCGTCGAAAAACCGCATAACCGGAACCGTTTCGATGAAGGAACGCGGCGTTTTAATCATGACGGTTCCGTACGATAAGGGCTGGACCGTATCGGCAAACGGTAAGGAAATGCCTTTGATCAAGGCGGACGGAGGCTTCCTCGGATGCTTGCTGGAAGCGGGAGAGCATAGCTTTACGATGGTCTATCACGCACCCGGAAGAACCGCCGGAATCGGAATCAGCATCGTCGGATTTATCCTTCTTCTCGGGCTTTGGATTGTGCCCCGGATACAGGAAAAAAGAAGCGTTTCGGAAGATAAAAAAAGTGCTTGCATTTGAAGAATGTTTCTGTTATTATGACAATGTTCGGGTTATCGCAACCAATTCACAAGTGAAGGAGGTGCTTGTATTATGGCAAAATGTGATATTTGTGATAAGGGTGCGCTTTTCGGCAGACAGATCAGCATCACGCGTAGCCAGGTTTCCGGCAGAGCGAACAAGATGTGGAAATCGAATGTCAAAACAGTACGCGTAAAGGTTAACGGCGGAACACAGAAGATGCATGTATGTACTTCCTGCCTCCGTTCCGGCAAAGTGGAAAGAGCATAATTATTCTTGGGGGTATTGCCGAAAGGGAATACCCTTTTTTCTTTTTTTGCCTTTTTGAAAAATGCTGTTTCTTTTTTTTTGATTTAATGGTAAAATGTTACCATCTATGAGTATACATAAGGAGGGGAACTTATGGACGGAACAATCGCAACCGTAAACGGTGACGTTTTTATTGATTTGGATGTAATCGCAAACTACGCGGGCTCTGCCGCGACCGAATGCTTCGGTGTTGTCGGCATGGCTGCCGTGAGCATGAAAGACGGAATCGCCAAGCTCCTTCGCAAGGATTCCCTGAAACACGGCGTCCGGGTGAAACTGAATGAGAACCGCATTACCATTGATCTGCACATTATTGTTTCTTACGGTGTCAGCATTCGGGCAGTATGTTCGAACCTGTATGATAACGTGAAGTATCGCGTGGAGGATTTCTCCGGATTGCACGTAGAAAGACTGAATATTCATGTGGACGGCGTCCGCGTTATTGATTAATGACTAAGCGCCGGCCCGGCCGGGTTTGTGGCTAGAAGGAGGATGTAAGAAAGTGGCACTTAATTCGGTAGATGCTTCACTCCTTAAGAAGATGTTTCTGATGGGAGCGAAGAATCTGGAAGCACAGAAAGAAACCATCAACGAACTGAACGTTTTCCCGGTTCCGGACGGAGATACCGGAACCAATATGACATTGACCATTCTTTCCGCCGTGAAGGAGATCGGACAGGTAACGGACCTTACGATGCAGTCGCTTTCGAAGGCGATTTCGTCGGGTTCTCTTAAGGGTGCGCGCGGGAATTCCGGCGTTATCCTTTCGCAGCTGTTCCGTGGTTTCTGCAAGGGAATCAACGGATATGACACGCTGACGATTCCGATTGTGGCGGAAGCTTTCGATAAGGCAGTGGATACGGCTTACAAGGCCGTTATGAAGCCGAAGGAAGGAACGATTCTGACGGTCGCAAGAGCGGGAGCGGAAGCCGCTGCCGAAATCGGCGATTACACCGACGATGTGGAAGAGTTCCTTGATAAAGTCATTGAGCGGATGCAGGAAGCTCTTGAGAATACGCCCGAGCTTCTTCCGGTACTGAAGGAAGCAGGCGTTGTGGATTCCGGCGGAACGGGTCTTCTTGCCGTTATGATCGGCGCAAGAAAGGGCCTCTTGGGAGAGGAAGCGGACGTTAATGATCTGATGGCGGGAACCGCACCGTCCGCCGAGCCGAAGAAGACCGGCGGCGCAGGCAGCGACAACATCTCGACGGCCGACATCAAGTTCGGCTACTGCACCGAGTTCATCATCCTTCTTGAGAAGGAATTCGGAGCCAAGGAAGAGATTGATTTCAAGACCTTCCTGTCCTCGATCGGCGATTCAATCGTATGTGTTGCCGATGACGATGTCGTTAAGGTTCACGTCCATACGAACGACCCCGGTCTTGCAATCCAGAAGGCGCTTACTTACGGGCAGCTGTCCCGCATGAAGATTGACAACATGCGCGAGGAGCACAACGAGCGCGTTGTCATGTCGAATGAAAAGGAAGCCGAAGAGAAGGCCAAAGCACCGAAGGAACCCCCTAAGGAGATGGGATTTATTGCCGTTTCCGTAGGCGAGGGAATGAATGAGATCTTCCGCGGGCTCGGCGTCGATTATGTAATCGAAGGCGGTCAGACGATGAATCCGAGCACGGAAGACATGCTGACGGCAATCGATAA
>JAGAES010000106.1 GCA_017613055.1 Lachnospiraceae bacterium
GACCGACGGGTCGAAGTTCCATGCCATTTTCTCCACGGCACCCATGACGTCGGCATTCTCCGTCATGAAATCAAAGCTCGGATAGCCGAATACCAGATAGTCGCTTGCAGGAACATCCCTAAGCTCAAATCCTTCGGGGACGGGGCCATTATAATCCAGCGGCACGCCCGTTCCGTAGAAATACGTTCTCTTCTCTCCGTCTTTTACCCAGCCGGCGGTGTGCGGGGTTACAATCGGGTGCGCCAGCTTATCCATGCTTGTCACGATTCCCGTGACCGTGTCGCAATCTTGATAGTCCCAGAATTCGCAGTAGTTCGTTGCGCGCTTTTCAAAGACTCCGAGATACTTATGCGCCGGAATATGTTCTACTCTTACAAAAAGTCTTGCCTGTTCCATCGTGTTAATCCTTTCCTGTTCCGAATAGTCGGGAAGCAAAACCTCCTTCGGAATCCGAAGCCGTATCGGGACCGGGTTTCTGCGATACGCAGCCGGTGTACATCCGTACTGCTCTTTGAACTGTCGTGAGAGCGCTTCCTGCGAGGAATACCCGTACCTAACGGCGATGTCCAGTATCCGTTCCTTCGTGTCCCTTATCTCCCCGGCGGCGCGGGCCAGACGCCTCCCGGATGCGTACGATTTGATTGTCATGCCGGTCACGTCGTGAAACAGAACCGAGCAATACCAGGGCGAATAACCGATCTCCGCCGAAAGGTTCTCAAGCATCCTGTTCTGATCCGTGTGTTCCTCAATCCAGTCAATCATACGCTGAACGACTTTTACCCATTCCTTCATGTTCCTGCCTCCTGCAAGAATGAGAGTAACATTTTTCGTGATAAAAAGTTTGATGTTTCTTGGGAGAAAATACACCCTGACTTTAGTTTTCCACCTGAATGCGATCTTGTCAAGAGGGAGGGTTGAACATAGACTCACGCGACACCTCGATTCCGCTTCGCTTCATCTCGGTCGCGACAGTCGTCGCGACCTTAAAACCGCAAAAAAACACGCTCCCTGAACGCCGAGGCGTTCCGGAGCGTGTGGTTTTTGCGGTTTGGTGTCGCGTTCCCGTTGTTTCGCGAAGACTAACGCTTGCTGAACTGCGGTGCACGACGTGCTGCTTTGAGGCCGTACTTCTTTCTTTCCTTCATGCGGGCGTCTCTTGTCAGGAAGCCTGCCTTTTTAAGGGAAGCGCGGTTCTCTTCATCTGCCTTGCAAAGGGCACGTGCAATACCGTGACGGATGGCACCGGCCTGGCCGGAGAAGCCGCCGCCGCGAACGGTAACAACTACATCGTACTTATCGGCAGCGCCGAGAAGCTCAAGGGGCTGACGAACGATTACCTTCAGGGTCTCAAGACCGAAATAGCTGTCGATGTCCTTCTTGTTGATGGTGATGTTACCCTTACCAGAAAGTAAAAATACTCTGGCAACACTGCTCTTACGTCTGCCTGTTCCGTAGAATTTGGAATTATTCTTTGCCATTTTCGTAAATCTCCTTTCTGTTTATTAGAATTTCAGTTCTTCGGGTTTCTGAGCCGCATGCGGATGCTCCGCACCTGCATAAACATGAAGCTTCGACAACATGCTTCTTCCGAGAGGTCCCTTCGGAAGCATACCCTTAACGGCAAGGGTGATAACGTCGGCGGGCTTCTTCGCGATCATCTCACGGAGCGTGGTCTCACGCATTCCGCCCGGATAATCTGAATGGGAATAATAAATCTTCTGGTCAAGCTTCTTGCCGGTTGTCTTGATCTTCTCCGCATTGACAACGATTACATAATCACCGGTATCGATATGAGGGGTGAAAATCGGCTTATTCTTGCCTCTCAGAACCTTTGCAATCTCGGAAGAAAGACGGCCGAGCGTCTGACCTGCTGCATCAACAACATACCATTTTCTTTCTACATCAGCGGTAGCTGCCATATAAGTCTTCATAGGTTTAACCTCCAATCCTTAATCTGCTTTCAACTGCCGAAAGCAGTCACTTTCCGCATTATACTGTACGGCACAGCCGATGTCAACACTTCTTTTCGGTTTTTGCAATTAAAATTGCGTAAAATGTCACATTTGATATGACATTTTACGCATATTCTTTTAACAATACCAGATTTTGCAGAGGCAGAGTCCCTTCGCGGGCAAGGTCGGTCCCGCAAGCGAGCGGTCCATGCCGGTTATGATGCCCGGGATTTCGGCCGGTTTTGTGCGTCCGAGCCCTGCGTTTACAAGCGTTCCGGCGATAATTCTTATCATGTTGTAAAGGAATCCGTCTCCCTCGACCGCGATGACGATCTCGTCGCCCGCTTTCTCAACCTGAATGCTTGTGACGGTCCGTACCTTCGTCTTCACCTGGGCGCCCGCCGCACAGAAACTCGTAAAATCATGCGTCCCGACGATGTAAGATGCAGCCTCCTGCATGGCCGTCACGTCCGGTACTTCGCGCAGGTGATGCACGTAACGGAACCGCATCGGCGGACAGACGTTTCCGATGAATATGCGGTACTCGTAGCGTTTCCTGTGCGCGTCGAACCGCGGATGGAACGACTCCGGAACCTCTTCGGATTCCGTGATGCGGATATCGTCCGGAAGAAACGAGTTGAGCGCGGGAACGAAGCGGTCCGCAGGAACCGGGGATTCCGTGTCGAATACCGCGGTCTGCCCGAGCGCATGCACGCCCGAGTCGGTCCGGCTGGCGCCGATTACTTCCGCTTGTTCGCCGGTCAGCTTCCGGATTGCGTCCTCAACCGTCTCCTGAACGCTCGGCGCGCCGTCCTGCTTCTGCCAGCCGCAGTAATCCGTGCCGTCATATGCGATTGTCAGCCGAATCCGTCTCATAGCCACCTTCTTAACAGAATGATTGCGGCGAGATACACCGCCAGATAACAATAGGCGAGATAATCCGCCAAATGATACTTCAAAGGATGGAATTTGGTGCGTCCCCTGCCGCCGCGGTAACAGCGCGCTTCCATCGCCATCGCGAGGTCGAATGCTCTGCGGAATGCCGAGATAATCAGCGGAATGAAAATCGGTACCATCGCCTTGACGCGTTTCAGGACGTTCCCGCTTTCAAAATCCGCGCCGCGCGCCTGCTGCGCCTTCATGATTTTGTCCGTTTCCTCAAGAAGAATGGGGATGAATCGAAGCGCAATCGACATCATCATCGCGACGTCATGCACCGGTACCTTAATCAGGGAAAGCGGCTTCATGAGTCTTTCAAGACCGTCGGTAAGCCGTACCGGTGTTGTCGTGAACGTGACCATTGAGGAACCGAGAATCAGAAGGATCAGCCTGAATCCGACGAAAAGCCCGCGGTACAGACCTTCTTCGGTAATCCGGAAGATCCAGAAATGCGCAATCACATGCCCCGGAATCAGAAAGAAGTTGAAAACCATCGTCAGGAACAGAAGGAACAGAATCGGCTTCAATCCGCGCAGGATGTAACGGAAGGGCACATGCGACAGAATAATCACGCCCGCGAGGAACACAATCGTGATTCCGAATCCGTAAAATGAGTCAAAAAGGAACAGACTCACCAGATAGACAAGCGTGCCGACAATCTTCACGCGAGGGTCCAGCCGGTGAATCAGGGATGACGCCGGATAATATTGTCCGATGGTGATATCCCGAAGCATCCTATGACTCCTTACAAAGTTTTCTTATTTGGTTAATGCCGCAACGGCATCGTCAATCGTTATAAAATCCATTGCCGGGCGTTTCTCCGGCTCGAACAGGCTTCGCATGATTGCGGTCACCTGCGGAACGTCAAGCCCGACCTCACGGAGTTCTTCCATGTGCGAGAACACGACTTCCGGCTTGCCTGCATACAGAAGGCTTCCACGGTCCATTACATGAATCCAGTTCGCGTATCCGGCCACATCTTCCATGCTGTGCGATACAAGCACAACCGTGATGCCGGCCTCGCGGCGGATACGCGCAATCTCGGAAAGAATCTCGTCACGGCCCTGCGGGTCAAGTCCTGCGGTCGGTTCATCAAGAATCAGTACCTCCGGATGCATCGCAAGAACGCCTGCGATTGCAACTCTCCGCTTCTGTCCGCCCGAAAGCGCAAGCGGCGAATCGTTCCAGCACTCTTCATCCACTCCGACAAGCCGAAGTGCCTGCTCGGCGCGTTCCTTCTGCTCCTCGGCGGACAGTCCCTGGTTCTTCGGTCCGAAACAGACGTCACGAAGTACCGTCGATTCGAACAGCTGGTGCTCGGGATACTGGAATACGAGGCCGACTTTGCTGCGGAGTACGCGGCGGTTGTATCCTTTTTCGTGAATATCCTGCCCGCGGAACAGCACCTGTCCGCCGGTCGGCTTCTCAAGACCGTTGAACATCTGAATCAGGGTGGACTTGCCCGAACCGGTGTGCCCGATCAGGCAGACGAATTCGCCCTGTCTGATCTGCAGCGAAACGTTCTTCACGGCCTGCTTCTCGTAGGCCGTACCGGGCGAGTATACGTATGAGACATCCTTCAGTTCAAGAAGCGGCGCTTCCGACTCGCCGAGTTCGGTAACGGACTCCTCGACATGATCCGGGATGCTTTCGTACGGATTCTTTACGCGGTACTCTTCGGGAAGTGCCCTGAAAGCTTTTGTAAAGCCCTCTACGGAGAGAATTCCCTCGGGAAGCGGAATCCCCCGCTTTCTAAGCTTATGCGCCAGAATCGTGGCCTGTGGCGCGTCTAAACCGAGCTCCTGCAGCCGATCCACCTGCGAAAAGATTTCCTTCGGCGTGCCCTGCATTGCAATCTTTCCGTGATCCATCACGAAGATCACGTCGGCCTCCGTCACCTCGCTCATATAGTGGGTGATATGGATGACCGTGATGCCCTCTTCGCGGTTCAGGCGGCGGATTGTCTTAAGCACTTCCTTCCGGCCGTTCGGGTCAAGCATTGCCGTAGGCTCATCAAGAAGGATACACTCCGGCTTCATCGCAAGAATACCGGCGACCGCGACACGCTGCTTCTGTCCGCCCGACAGATGGTTCGGCGAATCCTTGCGGCGGTCGTACATGCCGACGGCACGCAAAGATTCCTCCACGCGGCGGCCGATTTCCGCGGTCTCCACGCCGAGGTTCTCAGGACCGAATGCGACGTCGTCTTCGACAACGGTTGCAATGATCTGGTTATCGGGGTTCTGGAACACCATTCCTGCGGATTTCCGGATCTCCCAAATCAGCTCATCGTCGCGGGTATCCATGCCGCACACGATAACCGTCCCGCCGGTCGGGGACAGAAGGGCGTTGATCTGTTTGGCAAATGTGGATTTACCGGAGCCGTTGTGTCCGAGAATCGCGATAAACTGCCCCTTCTCAACGGAAAGACTTACGCCGTCAACGGCGCGCTTTACCCCAATCCGCTCTCCGTTCTCATCGCGGCGGATATATTCGTATACTAGATTGTCGGATGTGACAATTCCCATGTTTCTCCTAAAAGAAACAGCGTAGCCGTTAACGACTACGCTGCTGCAATTTCAAAGATTATACGAGCTCAATCAATACTTCCATAGCTGCGTCGCCCTTACGAGGGCCAATCTTTACGATTCTGGTATATCCGCCCTTGCGGGATGCATACTTCGGTCCGATCTCGTCGAACATCTTCGCGATCAGGTCGATTTCCTTAACCGCTTTTCTGCCCTTCAGTTCGGGATCGTTCTTGGATACCGGATAGAAGAAAGAAAGCATCTCTCTTCTGGCATGAAGTCTGGACGGTTTGTCCTTCTTAATCGTCTTCGTAGCCTCGATCATAACGTCGGTCTTCTTGCCGTTTACGACTTCCTTTACGCGGCGACCGTCCTTATCTTTCTGGGCAACCTTGTAAGTAACGGTTACGTTCTCGAAATTGTCCTTTTCCTTAGCGGCAAGAGTGATGTACTTCTCCGCAATCCGGCGGATTTCCTTCGCTCTGGCTTCGGTGGTAACGATCTTACCGTTGGCCAAAAGAGCCGTAACCTGGTTTCTCAGCAATGCCTTTCTCTGGCTTGAAGTTCTTCCAAGTTTTCTGTAGCCTGCCATGTTATCCTCCATCTGCCGC
>JAGAES010000107.1 GCA_017613055.1 Lachnospiraceae bacterium
CCGTTCATGGGCGAGAAGCTCCGCGGTGAGAAGAATTACCGTATTATCGCCGTTGAGCCGGCATCCTGCCCGAGCTTCACACGCGGTAAATACGCTTACGATTTCTGCGACACCGGCATGGTTTGCCCGCTCGCAAAGATGTACACGCTTGGGTCAAACTTCATGCCCGCCCCGAACCACGCAGGCGGCCTCCGCTACCACGGCATGAGCAGCACGCTCTCCCAGCTGTACGCGGACGGTTATATGGAAGCCACAAGCGTTGAGCAGACGAAGGTATTCGAGGCAGCTGAGATGTTCGCACGCGTTGAGGGCATTCTTCCCGCTCCCGAGAGCAGCCACGCAATCCGCGTAGCCATCGACGAAGCACTTAAGTGCAAGGAAACCGGCGAAGAGAAGACGATTGTCTTCGGTCTGACCGGAACCGGTTACTTCGATATGGTCGCTTACGAGCAGTTCAACAACGGCACAATGTCCGATTACATCCCGACCGATGAGGAGATTGCGGCAGGACTCTCGAAGCTTCCGAAGGTTGACTGATTATTGTTACGAAAATGATTGAGGATCCTCCGATCCGAAAAGTTACGGGCCGCCTTGAATGGCGGCCCGTTTTGTGGTATGATTACATTGGGTTAAGAGGCGCAGGTCACTGCGCCTAATGGTCTAAGGAAGGGAGGCGACGAAATGTTTTTTGCTGACAAGGTTTCCGGAAAGGTTGTCGCATGGGGTGATCTGCCCTCGGGATGGGTGGACAATACCTCGATTATCGGCACCAAGCAAAGCTTCGGAAGACCGTTCACGGCAGTGGTCGAACTGCGCCGTGCGGATTCGCGCGCGCTGATGTTTTACCAGACCGGAGAGTGCTTTCACCAGATTAAATTCGGGCAGGGCGAACGGCATCGGGAGAGGGCTTTCGATGAGCGCACCATGATGCCCGAAGCGACATTCCGTCTGCCCGAGAACTACCTGGACCGCCTTGCTTTATTCTACAGTTCGGATCATCCGGTCAAGCTCTTCGCGAAGGAGCCTTTTCCGGGATTTCAGGAGGAGCCGGAGATGGTTGCGGAGCTGAAACGGAGCACCGCAAGGCTTGAAGAACTCTGCTCGATGGGAATCGTCGTGGATCTTCAGAACGTGTTCGCCGACGCAGCCATTCGTACCTACCGCCTCGATATGGCGGACGGCGTCTACAGCCTCTGCCTCGCGGTTGAGATTACGGCGACCGAATATTGCTTGAGAACCGCACCGGACAGTATCTTCGCAAGACGCGTCACAACGCCTGTCGACGGTATGACGCTCGGCGTCGGAATGACGGTTGCGACAATCCGCAAACGTGCCGGCGCACGCTTCGGAAGCGCGAAGACCGGCGGCGCGAAAGCAGCCTACATCGACTGGGAAGCAAGAAAGGTATTCGGCCTTCTTTTCGCCGGAGAGCCGCGCCAAGAGATGATTACGATGCTTCGCAACTGGATTGTGTCCTTCCGGATTGACCCGGACCTTTACCCGTCGATGAAATGGTCCGCCGCAGACGCGGATGCGGCTGTCCTTCGCGAACAAAACGAGAAATTTAACGGCATCGCGGAACGCGAGCGCGACCGCCGGATGAATATCATCAGGACGAATCTGTAGAGTATTACGGCAAATGATATAGAAACAGTCACATTTTCCGCAATAGGCGGCTACCATAACAGGAGATTATCGGATATGCAGCTCAGTGAGATTATGAAGGACGGAAGAACGGCGTTTACGTTCGAAATCTTCCCGCCCAAGAAGGATATGCCGATTGAGACAATTTATAAGACGCTTGACGGGCTTGAGGGACTGCACCCGGATTTCATCAGCGTCACGTACGGCGCGGGCGGGAGCGCGGCCGACACGAAGACGGCCGACATTGCACAGATCATCCGCGAGAAGTACGGCATGGAATCGGCGGTACATCTGACCTGCCTGTATAATACCCGCGAGGATATCGATCTGATCTGCGAGCAGCTGAAAGAACGCGGAATCCGCAATATTCTGGCGCTCCGCGGCGATTACAATCCGAATGCCGAGCGGAAGCCGGCAACCGATTTCAAGCATGCGTCCGATCTGATTTCGTACCTCAGGACGAAAGGCGACTATCACATCATGGCGGCTTGCTACCCGGAGGGGCACCTTGAGGCGGAGAGCCTTGATCAGGATATTGAGAACCTTAAGAAGAAGGTCGATGCAGGCGCCTCACACCTCTTGTCGCAGCTGTTCTTCGATAACGACGTGTTCTTCCGGTTCCTTGACAAAGCCCGCGCGGCCGGCATCAACGTGCCGATTGAAGCCGGAATCATGCCGTGTACGAGTAAGGCTTCGATTGAACGTATGGTAACGTTGTGCGGAGCGAGCCTTCCGTCGAAGTTTACGCGGATGATGGCGCGCTACGAGGCATATCCGGACGCTTTGAAGGAAGCCGGCATCGCCTACGCGATTGACCAGATTATCGATCTGGTGAGCCGCGGCGTGGAAGGCATTCACCTGTACACGATGAACAGCCCTTATGTGGCGAAGAAAATCACGGACGCGGTCAGCCCGCTGATCAATCCGGGACTCAAAGGATAGACGATGGTCAAACTGAAACCGATCAACCGAAGGGAAGCGGCCCTGTATCTGGGCTACGGAAAAAACGAGCCCGACGAGGTCATCAAAAACCTGATGGACGAGTGCGAGGGGCCGCTGATGGAAGCGTGTCACCCGGCATTTTCCTACGGGGTTTTCGATATCGTGACCTGCTCTGAGGAGAAGGTCGTGCTGTCGGAATGCGCGATTACGCTTACCGGACGGGATATCGGAAGGCTGCTTACCGGCTGCTCGAAGGCGGTGCTGTTCGCGGCGACGCTCGGAAGCGGCGTGGACGCGCTGCTTCGGAAACTGCAGATCACGAACATGCCGAAGGCGCTTCTCACGGACGCGATGGCAGGGGCGGCAATCGAGCAGATTTGTAATGATTTTCAGGAAGAACTGCAGGGACGGTTTCCTGCGATGCAGCAGACGATGCGCTACTCGCCGGGCTACGGCGACCTGCCGCTCACGCTTCAGAAGGAGCTTCTCGCGACGCTCGAAGCCGGCAAGCGGATCGGTCTTTCGGCAACCGAAAGCAATATGCTGACGCCGCTTAAGTCCGTTACTGCAATTATCGGGCTCCGCGACATCGAAGAAGAGGAACGGTTAAGCCGTCTTAGAGACGCGCTCGGTTCGGGTGCCGACCTGACCGCCGAGCTTTCGGTCGGAAACTGCAGCAAGGAAGCATGTGCAGGCTGTGCTTTCGCAGGCCGATGCCACAAGGGCGACGTATCACAGGAGAAATAGATGGGACAGAAGATTCAGATATTAGACGGGGCAATGGGCACGAGGCTTCAGGCGATGGGGCTTCCGCTCGGCGGCATTCCCGAGATTTGGAATATTACGGAAGCAGCGAAGGTGCAGGCCGTCCATGAGAGTTATCTTGCGGCCGGCTCCGATGTCGTTTATACAAACACTTTCGGTGCAAACCGCTACAAAATGGCAGCTTCGGGATACTCGGTCCGGGAGCTTATCGGCGCGGGCGTAAAGAATGCAAAGCAGGCTTGCGCAGGCTATCCCGGCACGAAGGTTGCGCTTGATATCGGCCCGATCGGGAAGATGCTTGCGCCGCTCGGGGACCTTTCATTTGAAGAAGCTTATGACATCTTCGCGGAAGAGGTCGATGCGGGCGCCGAAGCCGATATTATTGTGATTGAGACGATGTCCGACCTCTATGAGACGAAGGCGGCGCTTCTTGCCGCGAAGGAGCATTCCGACAAGCCGGTCTATGTGACGATGAGCTTCGAAGCCAATGCGCGGACCTTCACCGGAACGAGCATCGACTGTATGGCGCTGACGCTTTCGGGACTCGGCGCGGACGCAATCGGTTTCAACTGTTCGCTCGGGCCGGAAGAACTTGCGCCGATGGTAAAGCGCCTCTATGAGATTACCGAGCTTCCGATTGTGTTAAAACCGAACGCCGGACTTCCGGATCCGGTTACGAACACCTATAACGTAAGCCCCGAAGAGTTTGCAGACTGCATCGCGGAGCTCCTGCCTTACGGCATTGCGGCGGTCGGCGGTTGCTGCGGGACGACGCCCGAATATATTAAGGCGCTGAAAGAGAAAACGGTGGCATTTGCCGCCGAGGAGAAGGCATACGAGCTTCCCGCGAAGACGAAGCTCAGCGGAATCTGTTCTTCGACCGACGCGGTGTGGTTCTCGGAGCCGCGCGTCATCGGCGAACGCATCAACCCGACCGGCAAGAAGAAATTCCAGGAAGCGCTCCGTGCGGGCGATATGGACTATATCCTTTCGCAGGCGGTTTCGCAGGTGGACGCGGGAGCGGACATCCTTGACGTGAATGTCGGCCTTCCGGGCGTAGATGAGAAGGAAATGATGGTGCGCGTGGTGCGCGAGCTGCAGGCGGTTGTCAGCGTGCCGCTGCAGATTGATTCGAACATCCCCGAGGTTGTCGAGGCGGCGCTCCGGGCTTATAACGGACGTGCGCTTGTGAACAGCGTGAACGGCGAAGAAAAGAGTCTTGCGGGCATTCTGCCCGTCGTAAAGAAATACGGCGCCGCGGTCGTCGGACTGACGCTCGACGAGGGCGGAATTCCGAAGAGCGCGGAAGGACGTTTCGCGATTGCGAAGCGGATTACGGAGCGCGCGGAAGCGCTCGGCATTCACAGGCAGGACGTTCAGATTGACTGCCTGACGCTTACGGCGAGCGCGGAGCAGGAGGCGGTCAAAGAAACGCTTACGGCACTTAAGATGGCACGCGAGCAGCTCGGAACCGGCGCGGTGCTCGGCGTTTCGAACATCAGCTTCGGACTTCCGAACCGTGACCTTGTGAACAGCACGTTTCTGACGCTTGCGCTTCAGAACGGTCTGACGCTTCCGATTATGAATCCGAATTCGGAAGCGATGATGGGGGCGCTTCGGGCGTACCGTCTGTTGATGAATATCGACGAGCATGCCATTGCATTTACCGAAGCCTATAAGAACTTTGTTCCCGCGAAGGCGGAAGCGAAGCCCGGCGCGGACGTTGCGGTCGGCGCGGTGCAGGATGAAGCCGAAGGGAAAATCCGCGCGCAGTTCGGCGACGGACCTGCGGAGCTTTACGCTGCGGTGCTTTCGGGAAGAGCGGAGCGCGGCGAGAAGCTCACCGAAGAACTTCTTATGAAGATGGATTCGATGGACATCGTGAACGGTGTTTTGATTCCGGCGCTCGACACGGTCGGCGCGGGCTTTGAGAAGGGAAGAATCTTCCTGCCGCAGCTGATTCTGTCGGCTTCGGTCGTGCAGGGGGCGTTCGCGCGGATTAAAGATCATATGCAGAAAAGCGGCCGGCAGCAGGTCAGCAAGGGCGAAATCGTGCTTGCGACCGTCAAAGGCGACATCCACGACATAGGAAAGAACATCGTC